>JANXXV010000371.1 GCA_025350445.1 Bryobacteraceae bacterium
CCGAAGCTCTTGTTCCCGCTGAACCGAAAAAGAGACGGACCCCAGCAGAACCTAAAACAACAGCAGTGAATCACAAGCACACCACCAAGAAGCCTGTGCCGCAAGCAGTAGACGCAGCCGCGCCCACTGTTCCGGCAAAGATTGAAGCGCTAGAAGAAATCGCGCAGCTAGCCTATTCGTATTGGGTAGCACGCGGTTGCCAAGGCGGCTCGCAACAAGAAGATTGGTTTCGTGCCGAACAACAGCTTAAGGGGTAAACAGAACAGCGGCGGGTCGGCTCAATGGTATTTCCGGAGTACCGCCAGAACTCGCCCCTGCACTTCCACTCCTTCGGCCGGCACCATAATTGGCTGCATGGAGGAATTCGCGGGCTGTAGTCGAACCATGCCGTTCGTTTCCCGATAAATCCTTTTCAGCGTAGTTTCGGTCCTGTCCACCAAAGCCACCACGATTTCGCCATCCCGCACCTGGTCCGTGCGCTCCACCAGGACAAAGTCGCCGCTGCAGATATGGTCGTCGATCATCGAATCGCCGCGTACCTCGAGCGCGTACGTTTCGGAATGCCCAAGGAAATCGGCAAAATTCAGCTTCTCTTGCGTAGCGTAGGCTTCCACCGGCTTGCCCGCGGCGATACGGCCAAGCAGCGGCACGTCCAGGCGAGGAGCGTCTTCTTGCCGCAAGCGACGGAATTCCTGCAGATACTTTTGCGAGACTTCTAACGACCGGCTCTGATTAAAACTCCGCCGGACATAATGCTTCGCCTCCAGCGCGGAGACGTGCTTGTGCACCGTCGCCAGCGAGGCCAAGTTCAATGCATTGGCCATCTCTTCGTAGCTCGGGCTATAGCCCTTGGTCTCGACGAAGCCAGCCAGAAAATCGAGTACCTGCTTTTGCCGTTGAGTGAGTGCCATATGGGGTAAGTTGAAACATCTCCATTGTTGGCGAACAAAAGGAGAAAGTCAAGAAGAATATGGCAAACCTGCGGCGGAGAACCGCCGTCCGGCGCAGATTTGTCCTAAAACATCTTTCAGTCTTTGTGTTTTAGCTCAGCTTACGCCGCTATGCCGCGGGTTTCGGCAAAGGATTCGTCGATTTTCGTCTTCGTGACGTTGTTGAAGTAAGTCTCAAATACATTGAGCAACTCGGTGGCGATGATCTCCACAATCTCTCCTTCGCCGAACCCTGCGTGGCTCAGATCAGTGGCGCGCGCTTCGCCGGTGCGGCACAAATCGCGCGCAAACTGTAGGGCGGCGGCTTTCCTGCCGATTGCGTAACCGCCCAGGCTCGCCAGGATTTCATCCTGGGTCAGTGGAAGCCTATCGACCGCGAAGGAGTGTTCCGCCAGCGAGTATTCGCAGTCGTTTATCTCAGCCAGTGTCAACGCAATCCTCGGATCCAATTTCCCCGCCGCAAGGGCCCGCCGCAGTTGTAGGTAACCACCCAGCGCGCAGGGAGGATTGCGCCATGGTCTAGTGTCCTGTGCCTCATAAGAGTTGACGACGGGCGCAAGAGCGCGACCGGGGGGGCGCGCGCAGACAAGGTGTCTGCCCCACCTTGCGCCCAGAAGCGTACTTTAAAGAATTAGTTGGGACGGCACACTCGATGATGTTCGATGAAAGGCGAGAAGGGCCGCTCATTACCTCGGGTTGCCGCATCGATATCCCGTCCGCGTCAATCGTCTGCATTTGAAGTCTCCGTAATGTCAGTCCGCGAATCACCGTTGAGACTACTGATGGCGGCTCTGCCTTTGCGATGGTTGGCAAGCTCCGCCTCGACTGCGTGCGTCAAGAGACCGGCCTGGGAATCGAACCCAGCAGTAAGCGTTTTGGCCTGCTCAACGGGTTTGCAGTCCGCGGGAAGCCCAGCCTCCTCTACCGGCCATAAAAAGCGCGCGCTAATTCCGTCCGCAAAGTCCAGGCGTGCCGCACATCCCGGCCGGACACCCGCCGCCCATCTGTTGCGGTGCCGGACTTGCGCTGCTTCCTGAACGCGCCGCGAACGTCGAATGTTCCTGCTTCAAGTGGCTCTCTCCGCAGGAAGGGCATAGCACCTCGGTGTTCCCGCGCACCAGTTTCTCGAATTTCGTTCCGCAATCTTCGCAGCTATATTCGTAAATCGGCATAGGTCCTTTTAGTTCCCGTTCATCACCAACACTGCAATTTTATCAAGAACGGCGCGCACCTCGGAAGCGGGTCCGTTGAAGTTGTTCACCAGAATCGAAAATGCGAATGCTTTCCCGGCCCCGGGCAGCATGTATCCGGACAAGGCCGTGACATGGCTCAACGACCCGGTCTTCGCATGAATCGCCCCATGCCCGGACTCGCGGAACCGCTTCTTTAGCGACCCGTCTTCCCCGGCCACCGGCAGCAGGCTCACCCACGCCTCGCGCTGCTTCGACTCAAACATATAAGCAAGCAGCTTCGATACGGTGGACGGCGTAACGAGGTTCAGCCTGGATAGTCCAGACCCATCTTCAAAGTGGAATTGTTTGGAACCAACTCCCGCCTCGGCCAGAAACAGCTTCAATTCCTCCAACCCGGACGCTCTGCTGCCGATCGCCCCGGCATTGCGCGCCACCTCGCGCAGCATCATCTCCGCGTGCAAATTCTGGCTCTCTTTATCGATCACGCGCAGCGCCTCCACCAGGGGCAGGGAATCGTGCCGCGCCAGTTCTATGCCCTCGCCTTGGATCGATACATCTTCCACGCTCCGGTGCCGCGCCATTGCCCGGCCGCTCACCGCCACGCCAAGCCTGGCCAGCGCATCCACCAACGCGTTCGCGGCGAACAGCGCCGGATCGTCCACGGCCAGCAGCGTCTTCTCCGCCGGGCTGTGCAACGGAATCACACCGCCCACCACCAGTTCCTTCGATCCGGGAATCCGCGTGTATGTCAGCTTCTTCCCGCCGCCTTCGGTAGTCCGTGTTCGATTATGAATGGTCAGCTCTTCCACTCCGGGCGAGAGGGTCAGCACCGCCGGGTCGCCCGCGCGGGCGCCAGGCCGCACGTGCAGTGCAAATGCGTTGTCGTTCAACGTCAGAGCACTCACCGCCGCCCCATACTCCCAGACCGCATCGTCAGCCGACCATCCGTCGGGATACGGCTCCCATACGTAACGCGTGTCGTCGCCCACCACATCGCCGTCTACCCGCCGCACGCCGCGCGCCACCATCCGCGCCGCCAGATCTTCTATCGCCTGCAGGGGATTGCCGCTGAACTCGTCTTGCTTGTAGGGCAGCACGCGCGCCGAAAGATTGGGATCGCCCCCGCCGATTAACCTCACATTGCCGTGGATCACACCCTCGGCATCCGGCGCCGAATCGGCTACCACCGTAGTGTGGAACCGGTAATCCGGGCCCAGCCGCGTCAACGCCAATGCCGTCGAGAATAGTTTTGTATTCGAAGCCGGCACGAAGAAGTGGTCCGCATTCTTCGAATACACAACCGATCCATTTGCCAGGTTCACCACGAGTATGCCCCAGAACGCCTGGACTGCCGCCTTCGATCCATCTAGCAGAGAATCGATCCGCCCGGTTACCGGCCGTGCCGCGAACGCAGCGGGTAGCAACAGCGCTAAGCAGGCGAGCTTTTTCACGATCTTCGATTATACTGCAAGCATGCGTTGGCAGCCCGGATATCTAATGTTTGCTGGGCTCCTCTCAGCGCAGGTGGGCGTTGAGCCCAGACCGAAACCGGAAGATTTTCCGGTACATCAGGGCACTGCACGCCTGGCCCTCGGCGCCGAGTTCATGGTCCACAGTTTCGGCCGCGATTCGGAACGCTACGTCAATGAGGATTACCTCACCGTCGAAGTCGGAGTCTACCCCGTGAATCGCAATCCCGTTCTGATTTCCGCCGGCCAGTTCACCCTGCGCGTTAACGGAAAGAAGGAGGCGATCATCTCCGCAACGCCTTCCCTCGTGGCTTCGTCGCTGAAATACAACGATTGGGAAAAGCGCGCGCAAATCGACCGGCAGGACGGACAGGGGCCCATCGGAAGCCCAACCCAATCCGCGCCCAGATTCCCCGGCGATAACCGGCCCAATCAAGGCCGGCTTCCCACGCCACCGCAGGTTCCCTCAGACCCCGCCCTGGCCCCGCCAACTCACGCCGCTCCGTCCGTATTGGTGAAAGAGGTAGCGCTTGAAGAAGGCGAACACAAATTCCCAACCGGCGGCTATCTTTATTTTCCGTACGGCGGAAAAATCAAATCCATCCGCTCTCTAGATCTCGTCTACAACAACGGCGCGGAATCAATCACCCTCCGGCTGCGATAGCCGGCGTCCGCTTAGCTTGTTTTCCACCCACACCCCCACCAGGCACAGAAATACCGCTACCGTTCCCAGCATCGGTAGCGCCATTACAATCTGGATGCCATAGGCATGCGCCAGAAAACTCAGCAGCCAGGGCGCAAGCAACCCGCCGGTCAGCGCCAAGGAAAAAACGCCATTGAAGAATCCAGGATGATAGCCGGGAAACCGCGCGCCGATCTTTTCCACGATCAACGGATAGATACTGGCAAATCCAAAGCCAACCAGCAGCACTCCGATGGAGGCGCCGAACAGGTTGTTGGTGAACGCCAGCAGCATGCACCCTAGAATGGCCGCCAGCACGTTGCCCAGCAGTAACCTGGCATGCCGCACCCGCAGCAGCATGGTCTGCGCGACAATTCGCCCCAGCAGCAGCGCCAGCCAGTACATGGACAGCACCAACAGCGAGGTGGTGGGGCTAAGCCCCAGCCTCTGGATCAAGAATAGCGCCAGCCATCCTGCAATCGACCATTCGTTTCCAAATTGAAAGAACAGCAGCAGACTGAATAGAATCGCGCTGGGACTTCGCAAATCCATCGATACCTGTTTTGCGCTCCGCTGTCGCGCCTGCAAATCCACCGGGAAGTCCGAGCGCCAGAACACAACCGCGAAGTAGAGTGGAATCAGCGCGAATAGGACCAACATACTGGGCACTGTGTAGACCCCGAATGCGCCCGCAATCAACAAAGCCGACGTCAGGCATCCCAATCCGAAAAAGGTGCCCGACAGATTCACCGTAGCCGCGGGATTGTGCCGGAACATCGGTGAGATGGCATGAAACACGCCCGTATTCAGCAGCCCCGCTCCCATGCCGATGCAGAAGAATGCAACCACCCGGTACCAAACGGGTGCTGGATGCGAAGCCAGTCCCAGCATAATCAACGACGCGAACGCCAGTCCGCAAGCCAGCACCAGGACATAGGAAATGCCCTTTTTGGGCAACAGCCAAAGTGCAATCCGGATGGACGCCAGCAATCCCAAATTCATGCTGAGGAAGTAATTCCCCGCGGCCAGGAAATCGGAAGTAAGGTGGTAGCCCCACGCCGGTAGAATCGCCCCCGGGAACGCCATCAACAGTCCGGAAACGAAAAAACCCGCCAGCGCCCGCCTTGAATCAGCGGCATGCAGCATGTCGGAATCGGGTCGGCCTTGCACCAACGTAATTGTACTCCTTCGAAAAGTGGAATCGGCAACTCGCCTGTTCTACTGAAAACGGAAGAAGCGACGAGCGCCGTTCTTTATTTGCAACAACTTCTAGTGGGCACCGAATTGCACTCAACAATGCACGGGTCGTACCAGGCAATATTTTTCTTCTTTGGTGGCGTTGTCTCCTTTGTTCGCTTGGCGCTTTGCCCTCCAGCATGGCGCCACTTTTTGTCTGCTATCCTGAAGTTTCCATAGAATGACAGGTTTCTACGCCCGGTGGATCGACCGCTGGGAAACCAAACTGGCAAATCGCGATACGAATCGGCTTGTCCGTCCGTTTGAGTGGGGGCTCGACTGGCTCCCCAACGCCCCATGCACCTCATCCGCGCTCTCGTTGTATGTAGCCGAAAACACCAAAAGATCCTCCGAGTTTTATAGTTATCAAACACCTTCCGATTTCTTACTTGCCGGCGGCCGGCTGACGTTCACCAGTGCGGTGCAGAGCCCCTACCCCGAAAATGACCAGGTCCTCGCGCGCTTCTTTCTCGTCTCGGATCCTAAGCGCCGCGCAGTAATCGTACTCCCGCAGTGGAATTCGGATGCCGAAGGCCACATCGGTCTTTGTAAACTGCTGAATAAATTCGGACTCAGCGCCCTGCGGATGAGCATGGCGTATCACGATGTCCGCATGCCCGGCGAACTCAACCGCGCCGACTATCACGTCTCCAGCAATATCGGCCGCACCATTGCCGCTACGCGCCAGTCCATCATCGATGTCCGCTCGTGTGTCGACTGGCTGGAATCGCGCGGCTACGAGCGCATTGCGATTCTCGGCTCCAGCCTCGGGTCGTGCATTGCCTTTATTGCGGCCGCCCACGAACCCCGCATTCGGGCCGGCGTCTTCAATCACATTTCCACCTACGTTTCCGACGTTGTCTGGACCGGCATCTCGACGCAGCATGTCCGCCGGGGAATTGAAGGATCACTCACCCAGGACCAGCTCCGCGAGTATTGGTCCATCATCAGTCCGGCTTCTTATCTTGACCGCATGAGGACCACAAAGCTCAAGAGTTTGCTGGTATGGGCGCGCTATGATACGACGTTTCTTCCCGAATTCTCCGCCCAGGTTCTGAAGAGCTTCCGCGACCTGCAGTTGCCGCACCGCGTGAAGGAACTGCCTTGCGCTCATTACACTACCGGTGAGTTTCCGTTCAAGTGGATCGACGGGCTGGCAATGTGTCGATTCCTACGCTCGGAATTGTAGTCGGCGGCGCTCAACCCCAACATGTTGGGGGCCGGATACAATTCTATTGACAAACTTCGAAAGCCATCTTACGATATGGACATCACTGAAAAAGGAGGTGATCCAGTCTGATGGAAATAGGCAGTAATAGTAGAGGACTTAGATCAACTTGCGAGGTGGCCGACTGTTGAGTCGACCGTTCTAAATGTAGCTGGCATCGTTCAGTGACGAGCCGAAGTTCCTGTTGATCGGCCGTACCGCACGTTGAGTCGAGTTACTCAGTAATACAGAGGCCCCCAAGGCGTCCGTGAAGGCGCTCTTGGGGGTTTCCCGTTTTCACCCCGCCGAATTTAGCGCGGCGGTCCGCGGCGGTCCAGCGCCGCGTGACAGAATCCGCAAAGGTGTTATACTTGAAAAGAACTCATACACAAAGGAATAAGCTGTCATGAAAGCTGGAATTCACCCCGCCTATAACGAAATCAAAGTGACCTGCGCGTGCGGGCACTCCTTCCAAACACGTTCCACCCATAAAGGCGACATGCGTGTGGAAATTTGCTCGGCGTGCCACCCGTTCTTCACCGGCAAGCAGAAGCTGATTGATACGGAGGGCCGTGTGGACCGCTTCCAGAAGAAGTACGCGAATATCGCGCCCAGAGTGTCAAACGCAAAGAAGAAGCAGCTGGAAACCTCAAAGGCCTGAGGCTTTTCGCTTCTCCGCTTCTTTCCTTTGCAGATCGCGCTCTTCCTGAAACTTCTGGTAGTCAAGCTTTTGGGATTCCGTCAGGATCATCCGCACTTGCTCAACCTGGCAGTCATGAATTCGCTTCATCTCGGCCTTGCTGTGATCCCGCTCAGCGTGGAATAGCGTCCGCGTCTGGTCGAGGATGGCGTTCAGCTTCTCGGTCTGCTCCGGTCGTAACTTCAACCGCGCATCCATTTCGCTGACGTATTTCTTGCGGAAATCGTCAGGACTTTTCGGCGGCGCCGGGGCGTTGGCGGCAACCGACTTCACCATGTAAAGACGATAGCCGACTCCACCCACGGCAATACCGCTTAGGAAAACAGCTAACATCGAAACGGCAATCTTTAGATTCGAACGCCTCATAGGGTCTCAATAGAATGGGTCAGATCTGTATCCACCACTTCGTCGGGATGGTCAGCCGCCAGTGCATCTAAATAAGTCGCACCATAGACCGGAGACATCTGACGAACTGGGGTGAGGAAGAGTATGGACATGGCCAGACAACTTGCCACAGCCACGGAGACGAATCGCTTGGCCAGCCGCCCAAAGCTAATGTTGGCATTGCGCCGGGCATCGATGCGGGCCCAGACCCGCGGCATAAAGTTTGCCCCCGGTTCCGGGTCGGGCAACGCTTCCCGGTAAGACGCGAACATAGCCCGGATTTCGGCTGGAAGTTCCACTCCATCCAGTGCCGCTCGATTCCTCTGTTCACTCGCCATAACGTAACCTGATCCCTCGTTAATCTACACCCCGGAACTTGGCCGAAGTTTCTGTAAATTTGCCAAACGCCTTGATCACCCGTTGCCGGGCCCGGAAAAGCCGGACCTTCAAAGCATTCTCGTTCACCTGGTAGACCTGCTCCAACTCTTTCAGAGACAAGCCTTCCACTTCCTTCAAGGTTAGCAACACCCGATCCTCTTCGGAAACCGAGTCCAGCAAGGAGTCGACGAACTCCTTCATGTTAGTTCGTCTCACCTCTTCTTTCGACACCTTGCCGCCAGCCACGGCATCGGCCATCATCACCTGTTGCTCGGAAAGATCCGACATTCTGGATTCATGCCGTCTCTTCTGCCGCCTGAGATAATCGTATGCGGCATTTACCGTCAACCGGTACAGCCACGGTTCGAATACCTCAGCGGTCCGAAGTTGATCCAGCGAGAAGTACAAGCGCAGAAAAACCTCCTGCGCCACATCTTCTACATCCTCGGGACGCCCTATCAACCTCGATATGGTGCCAAGAATCCGCTTCCGGTACGCTAACACGACCTGATTGAACGCAGCGTCGTTTCCACCACGCGCACTCTCAATCAGTTCGAAGTCTACCAGCATGCCATTTTGACAGCCGGTGCTATATTACAAGGCGCACCAGCAACTAGCTAGGTTACAAGGCCCTGATCGAAAAGGCAAAACCGGGATTTAGCGCTAGACGAAAAACGCCGCCCGCCGGGTAATCCAACCCGGGAGGCGGCGGCAAAAGCACAGGTAATCAGTGTCCTGTCCCTTGTAAAAGCTGACGACGGGCGCAAGAGCGATCGCCGAGGGGCGAGCGCGCAGACAAGGTGTCTGCCCCACCTTGCGCCCAGTAGCATGTTGTAAAGAATTAGCCGGGACGGCACACCAGCTAAACGGCGCGTCGTAGTGCGTGGTAGACAACCAGAAACACCACGGAACCGATCACCGCCACAAGAAGACTATAGAGGTTCAGTCCAGTGACTCCGATGGCGCCAAAGGCCTGGAATAACCAGCCTCCGACCACGGCTCCGACAATACCAAGTCCGATGTCCACCAGGAATCCTTCGCCAGTTTTGTTCACGATCTTGCTGCCAATAAATCCGGCCAGCAGACCCAGAAGAATCCACGCGAGTATCGACATGACCTGGCTACTCCTTCACTCTCGAATACTTATTCAACTGCGCGATCAACGGGCGCGCGGCCGCCGGGATCTTGGTCGTTTTCAGCACAATCTGCTGGCTGGTCAAGTCCTTATTGCCGTACAATTCCTTGTTGCCCTCTCCATCCGGGCGAAGAGTAGCTCCATCTAAAGCGACACCGGCGAAAGCTCCGCGCGACCGCGAGTAAGTCAAGATCTCCGCGTGCATCTTGGCATCCGTGTTAGCCTCCGAACTTCTTCCCACCGGGCCGGCCGCAACCGAAGCATCGGCACCCAGCGTGAATTTGCTCTCCATCAGCTTGGTCGCCCCGCGTTCATTCATCACCAGCATGATAGCGTCCGTCTCGGCACCGCCGATCTGGAACCCGAAGCTTCCGCCTTCCACTCGCATTGAGGCGGGAGCTGACCAGCCCACTCCCGCGGCACGCCGACAGGACATAAAGCCCTTCCCATATTTGCCGCCAACGATAAAGGCGCCTTTTTTCAGGCCCGGCACTATCACAATGCATTGCGCCTTTTCAAGCAACTCCTGCGGGATTCCCTTGTCGGGTGCCGCCATAATTTCTGAAAGCACGGTAGATGCTGTTTGCAGGCGCTGCTTTGCGCTCTCGGCGTGCAGAACCGATCCTGCACAAATACATAACAATGCAAAATTCGTTATTTTCACAGTTTCCTCCACGGATACAAATATGCCGGTAACTCATGATCCGGCTTCTTTTCCACATCTGAGCCTGTGCAGGTTTGTGGCCAATCGTAAGCCAATGAAAAATATGACACGCATGCCGAAAACAGCATCGTTCCGAGGAAGTTTTTACGCAACGGCGGCGGGGAGCCACTCATCGGGAGGGTACCTTCACAACAAGTAACAGTTCAGCCCCCCTACCTGGAAGCCAGTTTGGGAGCTACCTCACCCGAGCGCGCGGCTAAGTTATTGATTCTGGGCGCAGCCGTTC
>JANXXV010000398.1 GCA_025350445.1 Bryobacteraceae bacterium
GCGAGATCTCCGAAGAGCAATACTTGGCAGAGATTCGACGGACCTACCGTGGAAGGGTTGTCATCGGGCAGGATCTGGACGTTTACTGAATGTAAACCGTAGGTCCTGATTTCCGTCGCAGCATCACCTTTAAGGCTGTCTCTTCCCTCCTCGGACCTTACTTGTCCCGAATCCGAAGCCGTCCGTCTTCAATCCGAGCGTGACAATGGCCCTTAAAACCAAAACATAACAGGACCTCCATCACTCACCGTCAAGACTTCCAGAAATCCCCTTTAGTAACGTGGACGAAGCGATTGTGTCCGGATGCTCGGCCACTCGGAAGTTGGGACCCTACTGGGCGTGTCGTCTGCTTCAAAGAGGATCACCCGCGTACCAAATAGCATGCAAACACTTTTACCAGATAATTTGCAGAGTGACAGACGGGGGCTTCTTGCCGTGGGATGATATGAATGATGAAGGACATTATCACACGTAAAAGACACGCAAGAGCTGGCGTGGGGTGGCCCCGCGATTGGTGCCGGAAGATGCCCAAGTCGCACTACACAGTCTTTTACAGGGAATCGAGAATCGAGTTCCGGTCAACACCCTTATGATTGGCAACGCCCCTCAGGATTGCATTAAGCGTGCCGACGCGCAGAGCTTTGTGTGCGGGAACGGCGACGCGATGCGGAGTTGGCTCCTGCGTCTGCAAGATGATATGGCTGCCGACGTGGTTGACCTTCACGTATCCCCAGTTGCGGCAAAGCGCAGCTACCAGATTGCTGCCGCTCAAGTCACTCGGAAGTTTCATCCGAGGGCAAAAACTTCATCGCGGACCAGATGGAGGCGAATGTCGGCGGGCTTCGGGCGGTCGAAATAGAACGCCTGGACGGCCTCCTTGACGTTGGCTCGCAGTTCATCCCAAGTGTCGCCTTGGGTGAAGATGCTTTCGGTCAGACATTCGGCGCAAAAGCCGCCGTCCGCCTCCTGCGTGATTTCGAACACGACTTCGTTCACAACTCTAAATCTACGCGATCAAATTGCTTCGGGCAAGTAGCAACCCCACCTTTGTAGCCTCAACTCACGGTTTCTGGGCTGTGATCGCCGGAGGGGCGCTCGATTGCGATGTCGCCAGCGATCATACCTGCACCACATTCCGGCCGGGCCTTGTCGTGGCGTGAACGAGAGCGGAAATCTGACCTCTGGAGGTCTCCGGAAGTGGCCGGGAGAACCTGACCGGAATCCAGGATTACCGGATTCGGAATTGCCGCCATCCTTGACCGGACACAGCTGCGCTCGGGAGTAAGCGCGCGATAAATGACGGCGGCGCCGGAGGAAAAACATGCCTTCGCCCGCAGTCGGCGCTCCCCGGCACTGCACTAGTACTATCAGCCAAAACCCGTTGGAAACCGGCAACTGCAGGCTTCTAGCGGCGATGCATTGCAATATCCTCCCCAACTAAGCTACGCTAAACCCTTCGATCCGTCACAAGTTTCCGGCTGGCGCGCAACAAGTCCAGGCGCCCGGTGTTAGGGAGTGTTATCGGTAAGTGCGAGTACAGAATAGAACGAAAGCTGTTTTGCTGGGCGACGCAATTGACGTTGCCGATACCAGCAGCAAGCGGCGCACGGGTCTGCTAAAACATGCCGGTCTGGCGAAAGGCCAAGGCATCTGGATTGTCCCTTGTGAGGCAGTCCACACGTTCGGCATGAAGTTTTCAATTGATGTGTTGTTCTTGAACAAGAAGCGCAAAGTGCTGAAGATCAGAGAAAATATGGGCCGTTGGGGAATAGCAATTTGCCTGTCGGCGCGGTCGGTGTTGGAACTGCCGGCGGGGACCATAGCTGCAACCGGTACGCAACCGGGCGATGAGTTGGAACTTATAAAGTGAAGATGACCAAATCCATCCCGATTCTGCTTTCCGCGCTCATGGCAGGCGCCTGCACCCACACCGTGCGGACCAGTTCCGTGCAGATGATGCGGCATCCGGAAAAGGTTTCGCGGGATACCCAGCCGCTGAGTGTAATGAAACGCCAGATTGCCAACGCGGCCGATGCGGGGGATGGCGATTCCATCGCGAAAGCATTGCGGAAGCGGATGGCGGCGGACCCCGTGGATCTGAAACCGAGGATGGAACTGGCGCGGCATTACGAACAGATCGGTTCGCCGGAACTGGCTGCCGAGCATTACCGTCTGGCGGCGCAATTGGTGCCCGGCTCGGCGGAAGCGGTCGTCTCCTACGCGCGAATGCTCCGCCGGTTCGACCTGCAGGCGCAGGCACTGGACACGCTCGACCGATTTCAAGCCGCGCATCCCAACCGGTCGTTTGAAGTGCTCTGCTGGCTGGGAATTCTGCAGGACGAAGCCGGGGAGTTGATCAAGGCGGAAGCCAGCTACCGGGCGGCGCTAATCCTGAATCCAAAGTCCGATTTGGTACACAACAATTTGGGATACAACCTGTTGTTGCAGAACAGGCATGAGCAGGCTGCCGACGAGTTCCGCAGCGCGCTGGCCATCTCACCGCACTCTCAAATTGCACGGAACAATCTCGGGGTATCGTTGGCATCGCAGCCGAAGGAAGCGGTGCTTCATATGCAATCGGTTAGCGATCCCGCCACGGCGCATAGCAACCTGGCTGCCGTGCTGATTGAGCATGGCTTATACAAGCAGGCGCGCACGGAATTGCGCATAGCGCTAGGATATAGAAAAGACCATCCGGCCGCGCTAAGCAACATGCAACTGGTTTCTCAGTTGGACGGGCAGCCGTTCGCGGTTCCGGTGATTGATCCCCAGTCGAAGTGGAAACGATTTTCCGCAGGGATGAAGAAAGTTTTGTTAGGTACCGGCGAGCGGGTCCAGGAACAAGAGAACGTGAAGACCGCTTCAAAATAATTCAGGAGATTCAGTCATGAAACAATTTTTTCTTCGCTTAGTAAGAGACGAACAGGGCCAGGACCTTGTGGAGTACGCTTTGATTGTGGCCGCCGTAGGATTGGCGCTGATCACCACGGTGAACCAACTATCCACGGCAGTAGTGAGCTTGTATTCAAGCATCACGCAGGGCTTGGCCAGCATCGGCACTTCCGGCCAATAGTTTACCGGCGCAGGTCAACCTAGGCGCGGCATACGATGGATGTGACCTGCTCACTCGAGAACCGGGGTGCTATGCAACGCAAAGCCACGATACCGCGTGCCCGGCTATCGTGGCTGATGCCCGATGCTGCTCTGCTGGTTGCAATCCTCACGCTGTTCATCTGTCTTTTCCTGTTCGATGGTACGCAAAAATTGTTCCGCGATTCCGATAGCGGATGGCACATCCGGACCGGAGAAGCCATTCTTTCGGGCTCCGGCCTGCCGCACGCGGACCCCTACTCTTTACTCAGACGCGGACACCCGTGGTTTGCATGGGAGTGGGGTTCCGATGTACTGATGGGCGCCGTTCACCGGCTGGACGGAATGAGTGGAGTGGCGCTGCTTTATGGGCTCGCCATAGGCGCTTGTTCCTGGTTTTGGTTTCAACTTCACTGGGCGGTTGGAGGTAATTTTCTAATTGCAGGTGCAATGGCTACGCTGATGGTCTCCACTGCGAACCTGCACTGGCTCGCCCGGCCGCATGTGTTCGGTTGGCTCTTTCTTCTCGGGTCAGTCTGGTACGCCGAAACCGCCAGGGGAAGGATGAACAGCGGCTCCATCGCCGCGGCGCTTTTGTTCGGGGCGGTGTGGGCCAACATGCACGCCAGCTTCTTTCTGGCTCCCGTAATCGCCATCATCTACAGTGCCTCGCACCTTCTGCGGCCTCTGATCTGGCAATTAGACCGGGCAGCGGAATGGAGCCGTGCGCGCTACTTCGCGGTAATCGCCACGGCCGCACTGGCAGGCGGGTTCTTGAATCCATACGGATGGCAACTGCACAGGCACGTGCTCGCATATCTCGGTAACAGCGAACTGCTAGACCGCATCGGCGAATTCCAAAGCTTCAATTTCCATGCGGAAGGATCGCTGCAAATTCTGCTGTGTGTCGGATTCGCGGCACTCGGCGCAGTGCTGGCACTTGGTCAACGGAACCTGGCGCACTTCCTGCTCTCGGCTGTATTCCTGGCACTGGCCTTGCGGTCCGCCAGGGCGTTGCCGCTTGTGGCTCTGCTGCTGCTTCCACTGGCGAACGGAGCCATTTCAAAAGGGCTTGCGGCGGCCGATGGCTTGCAGCCTGCTTTGCAACGTGCTTTGGCGGGCTTCTTGCGGTATTCAACAAATCTGCGCACCATTGACGCCGGATTGCGGGGATATGCGGTTGCTCCGGTGGCTGTCTTCCTGGTGTTCGCCGCGCTTCATGCGCCGGCGGTTCAGGCACGCACAGGCTTTCCCGCCGGTGAATTCCCGGTGGAGGCATCGGCGGTGCTGGACAAATTACCCGCTGACATTCGCCTTCTCGCTCCGGATAAGTTCGGCGGTTACCTGATCTACCGGTTCAACGGAGCCAGGCCGGTCTTCTTCGATGGCCGCAGCGATTTCTACGGCAGCGATTATATGAAGGACTATCTACGCCTGGTGGAGGTTCGGCCGGGATGGCGCGAGCTATTGGATAGGGATCGCTTCACCCACGCACTGCTGCCGAATCGATATTCGTTGATTCCAGCTTTACAGCAACTGGGCTGGAAAGAGATTTACAAGGACGGAACGGCCACTCTATTGGAGAAGCGGTAACTTATGGATCGTCAGAAAATACTAATGATCTTCGCCGGCGCTTGGGTTTCAGCCGCGTTGCTCACTTGGTTGGTATATGCGAAAGCGGCGGGGCCGCGAACCGAAAAACTGAGCGACGTGATTGCCGCTTCCCGTGATATGCCGGCGGGAACGCGGCTGAAGAAGACCGACCTTAAGAAAATCAAGATCGCCGAAAAAGATATGCCCATGATGGCGATCACGGACGAAGCCGCGGCGCTGGACCAGATCCTTCTCCATCCCATCAATTCCAACGAGACTTTCGCCAAGAACAAGTTCGCCAGCATGGGCGGAGCCGAAGGCCTCTCGGCCACAATTGAAAACGGCAAGCGCGCAGTCTCCGTGCCGGTCACCGACGCCACCGGAGCCGGAGGATTGATCCAGCCCCGGTCCCATGTGGATGTGATGTTCACCCGCACCGGATCGATGCGCGAAGCGCTCACCACCACCATTCTTCAGGACGTGATCGTGCTCTCCATCGGGCGGCTGACCGAGGCCGGACAGGCGATCGACGCGAAGGTAACCAGGCCGTTGACACAGGCGGCCACGCTTCTGGTCACTCCGGAGGAAGCAAAGAAATTGGAACTGGCGAAGAACCAGGGCAAGATCAGCCTGGCACTGCGTAACCCGCTGGATAAATCGGTGTCTGAGAATTCGGAAGCGGCAACCGCGGAGTCTATCGATCCGGAAATGTTCGCCGGGGCCGCCAAATACGCCCGCCGCATGAACACGCCAAACATTCGCGACAACGGCGTCTGGAACCAGCTTACGGGTGGAGCGCCGCCCGCGAAACCGAAAGAAGAGAAAAAGGAGCCGCCGAAACCCAGAGTCGTGGTTGACGTCTATCGTGGCGACAAACACGTTCAGGAAATTTTTCAATGATAAGCCGATACGCTTTGTTTCCTCTAGTTGGTATCTTGCTGTATGCTCAAGCCCCCACTGCGCACGACCTGACCATGATTATCGGAAAGGGCGAGCTGCTCCAATTCGATCATGATGTGGTGCGGGTGGTGGTGGCCGAACCGAAGATTGCCGATGCCATTGTGGTCTCGCCCCGCGAGGTGATGGTCAACGCCAAAGGGCCCGGCCGGACGACGGTCATGATCTGGGAGACCGGCGCCGTCGCCGGGCGCTACAACATCAACGTCACCCCCGACACTTCCGACTTTGACAACTTTCGCAAAGAGTTTCACGACGGGTTTCCTGACTCTAATGTTTCCATCACCGGCAACGCTGAGACGCTGGTGCTCACCGGCGCGGTGAAAGACGCATCGCAATCCAAGCGCGCCGCCGCATTGGCTTCCACCCGCGCCAGGACGGTGGTCAATTTGCTGCAAACACCGCCCGCCGAAGATCCGAAACAGATTCTGCTGCAAGTCAAGTTCGCCAGCATCGATCGCGTCGCGCTGGTGGAGTTGGGCTTCAATCTCGTTTCCACCAATGGAAAGTTGTTAGGCACCACTTCTACGCAGCAATTTGCACAGCCCCGGTTTAGCCAGTTGCAGAATCAGAATGGCAACACGCCCTCCCCCACCACCAACTTCTCCGATCTGCTCAATCTCTTTGTCTTCCGGCCGGACCTGAATATCGGCGCCACAATCAAGGCGCTGCAAGGCAAGAACCTGCTGCAAATCCTCGCGGAACCGAATCTGATCGCCATCGAAGGCAGCGAAGCAAGCTTTCTGGCGGGCGGCGAGTTTCCGTTCCCAACCATCACCTCCACACCTACCGGAGGCGCGACGGCTCCGGTGGTCACCGTGCAGTTCAAGAAATTTGGTGTGCAGCTTGGATTCACGCCGACCATCACGCCCAGCGGGGCGATTCATCTCAAGGTGCATCCCGAAGTCAGCTCTCTCGACTTTGCGAACGCCGTCACGCTCGAAGGTTTCCTGATTCCGGCCGTCTCTACCCGCCGCGCCGAAACCGAGGTCATCCTGAGGGATGGCGAAAGTTTTGCGATTGCAGGTTTGATCGATAATCGCGTCATTGAACAACTGAACCGCGTTTGGGGCTTGGGAGATATTCCTGTCCTGGGCCAGCTCTTCCGCAGCCGCTCGACAAGGAAGACCACGGATGAGCTGCTGGTGGTCATCACGCCGCATTTCGTCAAGCCCCTCTCCCCTGAGGAGAAGGCGAAGCTGCCGGACATGAGCGCCGCCTTCCTGCCTACCATTGCCGAAGAGAAGGCAAAGAAAGACGCCAAGAAGAACAAGAAAGCCTCTGCAGATCCCGCTTTCGTAGGACCGCGTGGACATCAGGAACCAAAGTAACCGGTTGCCGGCCATGTGCCGCAATAAGCCCTCCCGGCGTTACCAACGCGGATCCATGTCTATTCAGATCGTCATCATTCTGGTGCCGGTGTTCTTCGGCTTCATGGGATTCGCAGTCGATCTGGGACGTCTCTACCTGGTGCGCGGAGAGCTGAAGGCGGCGGCCGATTCCATGGCGCTGGCAGCGGCGCAGAAGTTAATCGGGACCGATGCAAGCGTGGTGGACGCCTCGGCTTTGGCGCGCGTGACCCTGAACAACGCCACCGGGTTTGGCAATCGTTACGACTTCGGCGGACTCGACATCGGAATAACAAATGGCAATCTTAACAGCGATGTTCCAGACCCCACCTACTACGCCGCCTCGGTAGACGCACTGGGCTCCGGCGGCTCTGAAGCCAGCGGAGCAACCGCGAAATATGCGCGCGTATCAATCACCGCCGACGCGCCTCTCACCTTCTGGAGTTTTCTCTCGCTAGGCCAATCGCGCAAGACGTCAATCGCCGCGCAATCTGTCGCTGGTGTAAGCGCTCCGCTCTGCACCGCCTGCGGTATTGAGCCCATCGCCATCGCGGCGTTGGATGCCACGGATACGGTGGATTTCGGCTTCACCGTGCAGAACCGCTATACCCTTGGCTATCAGTGCGCGGGCCCGCCGACACCCGGCGTCCTCGGCTCCAGCGTGTTGCGGATTCAGTATCTGCTGCTCGACCGTCTGGATTCGGATGCAACGCTGTTTCCCGATGAGAGCTCGCAGCTCTACCGCATCGGCGCACAAGGACTGCCGCCTAACGTGACTGCCGCCAAGGCGTGCGTTTCGGTGAACGCCGCTGAAATCGTCTGGGCCACGGCTGTGCCGCTGAACTGCAACCTGAACCGGCCTCCGAATCCGGCTTCCAATTTTCTCTGCGGCCTGGCAACGCGTTTCGATGCGTCAACGGTCCCCACGGCCTGCGCCAACGTGACTGACTCCGACACGATCATCGCAGCGGAGATCGCCGATACCGACATCACCGACCTGGACGATTACACGGCCTACACCGGCAACGGACGGCGCGTTATCACCATCCCGATAGTG
>JANXXV010000402.1 GCA_025350445.1 Bryobacteraceae bacterium
GCTTCTTTCAGCTTCGCCTCGCCTCTTACGCCTTGCGTTTCGCTACGGTTGCCGTCATCGGCCCCGATTGGCTCCTTTCATCCAATTAGATTCTGCCCATGCTGGGCACACCCTCGGCGCGGACCCGGGGGGCCGCCGTCCATGGGCGGGTTAGAGAACGAAAGCCAGGCCGAGGCTGATTACGTTCTGTTTCAATTTGCCTGATGCGCCCAATTGATCGAATGGCTTGCCGGTGACGTATTGACGGTAATCGGCGCGGATGGCGAACATGGAGGTCAAGCGGACCTTTAGTCCGCCTCCATAATTGACGCCGAACTTGGTGTTGCCGCCGCCTTGCGAGGCCGAGGATCCGGGAGGGACGAAATTGCTGAAGTGGACTCCGCCAGTGGCAAACGGACGAATACGTTTGCCCTCCTTTGTTGCGTACGCCAGAAAGTTATAACCGCCCTGGTGAATTGCCATTCCGCCCTGGTCCTGTCCGTTTAGTTTCAAGTGAGTGCGATTGTAGGAATATCCCGTTTCGTGTCCGAAGTAGCGCATTGAATTCAACGTGAGACGAAAGCCCATCGCGAAGCCGTCATCCAGAGAATAGCCGGAGCCGAGGTCTTTGCCGGCGATTCGAGAGCTGCCTCCGCTTAAAGAAAACTCGGCATCCTGGGCGAATACTGTGCCGGATGCCGCGGCGATTAGAAGAACTGCGATGGACAGTCTCATTGACTTAAATTACTACGACGTGCAGTTCTCCCGGTCCGTGTACACCGCGAACCAGTATTTGTTCGATATCACCGGTGCGGCTGGGGCCGGTGATCAACACCATGGAACTGGTCTGTTCCGCGGGCGTTGGAAGAAGGGTCAACAGTTCATCCAGATTTCCGATGATGCGGTTCGCGGGGACTATGGCAATGTGCAATGGGGGCAGCAGGGAGATCATGCGGGGCTCCTGGCGGCTGGAGAGCATCACCAAGGTGCCGGTGTCCGCCAGGCCGTAGTCGGCGCTGCTGATTCCGATATCGCTTTCGGCACAGAGGGCGCGGAGGTTTGTTTTGTTTGTGCCCGCGCAGGTTACTTCGTCTAGTGCCGTGATGCCGCAATCGTGCAGGACGGTTGAGTTGGAGGCTACGGCGCGTTTTCCTTTCACCAGCGCTGCTACGTACTCTTTTGCTTCTGCTGTCGATGCGGCTTTTAGGGTTTTGCCGTTTAGCCGTTCAATGCAGGCGAAGAACGTGGATAGATTGGGACTCGATGGGCGCAGGTAGATTGATGGCAGCGGCGGCGGGGGTTGGCCCGCCCGCCGGCCTAGTGCGGTTCTAATGCGGGTGAGAATGGCTTCACGCGACATCTGGTCTCCGGTCCTGTGTTGGGGGGGCCGGCTGCTGGCGAGGGCGCCCGCCGTCCTGGTGGTGTTCGCGCCAGAGTTGGCGGAAGCTTTTGGCAGCGGGTGGCGGCAGGTCCCGCTGGCTTAACCAGCCGCGCACCGGGGCAACGTTCATGAACCAGGGCGCGGTGCTGAGCCATTCGCCGCCCTTTGGTGCGAACATCGCGGCTAGACGTCCGCCCGCGGCGTAGACTTTGGGGCGCCGCATTACCCAGGCGAACATTTGGAAGGCTATGCGCTCCAACTTCGCGCTGCCGTGCGCCTTTTTGTCCTGGATCACGTCCGCGCGGAGATCGAGAAGCAGTTTTGGAATGTCGATTTTCACTGGGCATACTTCCGCGCATGCGCCGCAAAGGCTGGATGCGAATGGAAGCCATGGATCTTTCCCTACGCCGTGGAATTGCGGCGTGATGATGGCGCCGATGGGACCGGAATAGACCCACGGATAGCTGTGGCCGCCAATCTTGCGGTAGACCGGACAGTGATTCAGGCAGGCGCCGCAACGGATGCAATAGAGCGACTGGCGGCGGTCCGGATCGGCCAACAGCTTGGTCCGGCCGTTGTCGATCAGAATCAGATAGAACTCCTCCGGGCCATCGACTTCCCCTTCGCGCCGGGGACCCGACAGGAACGACGTATACGAGGTCAATGGTTGGCCGGTGGCGCTGCGCCCCAGCAGCTTCAGGAAGACGCTTAGGTCCTGCGCGCGGGGGATCAGTTTCTCGATCCCCGCGACGGCGATGTGGATCTTGGGCGCGCTGGAGGTTAGCCTGGCGTTGCCTTCGTTCTCTACTACAACCACTGCGCCGGAGTCGGCCACTACAAAGTTTGCGCCGGTGATGCCGATGTCGGCGGCTAGAAATTTCTGGCGCAGCACGGCCCGCGCAATCATCGTTTGCTTCTCGGGCACCACTTCGCGCTCGATACCCAGTTTGTCGGTGAAGATATCCGCCACGTCGTAGCGGGTCATGTGCAAGGCCGGG
>JANXXV010000432.1 GCA_025350445.1 Bryobacteraceae bacterium
CGCCGCCCGGTATTAGCTCCCGATCGACGCCGGTTAACGCAGATTTTGCGCGGAACCGCGGTATTCGATCTGTCCAGCTATTTCTTGGACACCACACTAGCTGATCAGCTTCATTCTCGTTTGCAAATTCTGGCTCAATCATCATCAGGTTCTGGCGCTGGCGGGCTACGCCAATTACGGGATGATCTCGCTGAATTCGATTTTCCGATGTTCCAGTCGTTCTTCCCGTTTCCGTCGGCGCCGATGGCAGAGCACCCGGACAATTCCCTGGCGGTCAGCTTCTTCAGCTGCGTACTGGCGTTCAATACGCTGCTATTTATCACCCTGTACGCCTACGTCTTGCGGAACCTGATCAAGCCGGACTTGGTAGCGCCGCAAGACCGGCTTGATCGTTGTCAAATCCATAGACCGCGCCGGGCTTCTATGCCGTGGGAGCGGCCAGTGCCTGGGTAAACGTGCATGCGGCATTCGCGATCGATCTGCTGACGCCGCTGTTCTTTATCACGCCGCCACAAGCGCGGGACGCCCAATGTGAATCCGCGGAGGGGCGATCCAACCGCTCAAATCCGCCGCTACCCGCAAAATACCCGGAAGAACGAAATTGACGCACCGTTCAGTCAGCGCTAGTCTAAAGAGTGTGGGTGCTGCCGCTATGACTTGTTACTCCCCATCCCGTCATTGCTTGTCGTTCGGCCTGGTCGCGGTCGGGCTGGCCGTATTTTCCGGCTGGGTCGGAATGCAATGGGCGCCGGCATTCATCGCGGCGTTCCTGTTTGTCGTCACCGCCGGCATTTTGGCCGCTCTGGCGCTGCAGCCTCCCATCGAGGTTTATGAGCATCACCTCGCCTTGGGTAAACGCATCATTCCATGGAACGAAATCCTGCGGCTCGACCGCACTTCCTGTATGTCGCCTCTGGTGGTCCACCTGACCCTGACTGGCGACCGCAACGTCACGGTGGTCTATCCGGGCGGCATTGACGGGGGAAAGAGCCTGCTTCGCCATCTGCGCCGTTGCGCGCGCGAGGCGCTTATCGATGGAATTCCGTACAAGCAGTTCTGGGGCGAGCTGCTTCCCCCGGGCGTTGAGCGCCGCCAGTTGACCGCTCCGCGCTACCAGCTTCTCCGTGCCGATGACGAGGCGGAAGTGGAACGCCTCTTCCAGCGCTTGAAAACGGTAGGCCACCTGGACCCCAAAAGCTCTGACGAGAAGTAATTCTTGCATTCTTCGAAACGGTCGGGCAAAGCACTTGCGCTGCTGGTGTTTGCCGTTATTCTGGCTGCGGCAACCCACTCGATTTGGTTCCGCTGGATGGGCGGGTACCTGGTAAAAACCGATCCGCCGGCGAAGGCGGACGCGGTTCTGGTGCTGGCGGGCGACCTGAATGGCGACCGGGTTGCGAAGGGGGCTGAACTGGTGAAGCAGGGTTATGCTCCGGTGGTTCTGGTGAGTGGCCCGATGCCGATCTACGGCGTGAATGAAGCAACGCTCGCCATTGACTACGCGGTCAGCCGCGGGTATCCCAGAGAGATCTTTGTGCCGCTGGTTTCCAGTTCGTTCTCCACCCGCGATGAGGCCAATTTCGCGGGCCCGGAACTTCGCAATCGAGGCGTGCACCGGGTGTTGATCGTCACCAGTAATTTCCACACGCGACGCGCCGGTAAACTGTTTCGGAGCAGACTGGGCGCCGAAATCGACCTGCGGATGATTGGCGCCCGGCATCCCAACTTCACTCCCGAAGGTTGGTGGAAAGACCGCGAAGGCCGGAAGATTTTTTTCTTTGAGTGGTCGAAGACAATCTCCACCCTGTTCGGTCTATAAAGCATGCGCCGCAGCTTCCAAAAGCTTTCTCCGTACTTGTGGCGCTACCGCCGCGGCCTTTTTCTGGGCATGGGCGCGCTGATCGTCAAGGACATCGCGGCCGCAATCCAACCGCTGATTCTTGGCGCGGGAATCGATTCGCTCACGCGCGGCTTCGCAATCTCGAAAGTATTGTGGCTATCGGTCTTGCTGGTGGGGTTGTCGGCGTTCAAAGGCTTGTTTCAATATTGGATGCGCGTCATCCTCATCGGCATGTCGCGCGACATTGAATATGACCTGCGCAACAGCCTGTTCGAACACCTGGTGACGCTATCTTCGGACTTCTATTCGCGGTACCGCACCGGAGACATCATGGCGCGGGCCACAAACGATCTTGGCGCCGTGCGGATGATGCTGGGGCCGGGTCTGATGTATTGGACCGAGACGATGTTGACCTTCATTCTGGCCGCCGGCGTGATGGCCTGGGTGGATTGGCGCTTGACGTTAGTTGCGTTGATCCCAGCGCCCGTGGTCAGTCTGGTGGTGGTGTTGTTTGGCCGGATGATCCACACGCGGTTTGAGAAGATTCAGGGCATGTTCTCAGATATCAGCAGCCGTGTGCAGGAGAATCTGGCGGGCGTCCGGGTGGTCCGCGCCTACGTGCAGGAAGACGCGGAACTCAAGAACTTCGACCGGCTGAATGAAGAGTACGTGAGGCGTAACATCAGCCTGGCGCGCGCCTCCGGCATGTTCATGCCGCTGCTTCAGGCCTTGATCGGGGTGGCGTTCCTGATCGTGCTATGGGCCGGAGGCAGCCGTCTGCTGGCGCACAAGCTCTCGCTGGGCAACTTCGTGATGTTCAACGTCTACATGGGAATGCTTGTCTGGCCGATGATTGCACTGGGCTGGGTGGTCAATTTGATGCAGCGCGGCAATGCCTCGCTGGCTCGCATTTACGAGATGATCGAGGAGCGCCCGGCGATTGCCGCGCCGGCGAACCCAAAAACGCTGGAGCATGTGCGCGGTGAGATCGAACTGCGCGGCGTGAGAATGCAATACGCTGGAACTGCGGCACTGGATAACGTGTCGCTGCGGATTCCCGCAGGGTCCACGATCGCCATCGTCGGGCACACCGGTAGCGGCAAGACCACGCTGGTGCACCTGATACCGCGTATGATGGACGCCACCGAGGGCACTGTTTTAGTGGACGGGAGCGATGTTCGCGACTATTCCCCCGGCGAGCTTCGCAGCCACATTGGCTTTGTGCCACAGGAAACATTTCTGTTTAGCGCGTCGCTGGCCGATAACATCGCCTTTGGAGTGAAGGCCGCGACGAAAGACGAGATTGAGGCGGCGGCGGCGCTGGCCGGGCTATCGTCTGACATCGCGGGCTTTCCGGAAGGCTTTGAGACGATGGTGGGCGAACGCGGAATTACCTTGTCGGGCGGGCAAAAGCAGCGCACCGCCATTGCCCGCGCGGTGCTGCGCAATCCCAGGATTTTGATTCTCGACGACGCGCTTTCGAGCGTCGACACGATGACCGAAGAGCGGATACTGACCGGGTTGCAAGAGATGATGCACGGACGGACCACGATCCTGATCTCGCACCGGGTTTCCACGGTCCGCCATGCCGACCGAATCTATGTTCTGGAGCACGGCGCGATTGTGGAGCAGGGAAACCATTCCGAGCTTATTGGCAAAGGCGGGTACTACGCCGGACTCTATCAGAAACAGCTTCTGGAAGAAGAATTGGAAGCCATTTAGGATATCATCGAAGGCGACAAGGAGTTTTCATGGAAATCAGAACAACCCGCCGCCGGTTGATTGGCGGAGCGGCCGCCGCGATGGCTGCACTCAGAACCGCATCCGCCGCGACTACTCCCGCGACACACTCGGAAGACTTGAAACTGGGTGTAGCTTCTTACTCCTTCCGCAAGCTTTCGCGCGCGGACGCCATCAAAGGGATGAAGGCGCTGAAGGTACAGTACATCAACGTCAAAGACTTTCACCTGGCGCTGAAGTCGACACCGGAAGAGATCGCCGCCGCACGGAAGGAGTTCGACGACGCCGGAATTAAGATTCTGGGTATCGGCAATGTTTCTTTCGCGAAGAACGACGACGCGGAGATGAAGCGCAACTTCGAATACGCCAAGCAACTGGGCGCGCCGCTAATCGTGATGGCGCCCACCATGGAAACCCTCCCGTCCATTGAAAAACTGGTGAAGGAATACAACATCAAAGCGGCGATTCACAATCATGGACCCGAGGACAAGCACTTCCCTTCCCCGGAAAGCGTGCTGGCGGCGGTGAAGAACATGGACCCGCGGATGGGGTTGTGCATGGACATCGGGCACTCGGTTCGCGCGGGATCCGACATTATCGCGGCGGCGAAAGAGGCTGGGCCGCGGCTGCATGATATGCACACGAAGGACTTGCAGGATTTGGCGAATAAGGACAGCCAAGTAGCGGTGGGCGAGGGCGTTATTCCCATTGTGGCGCTGTTCAAGCAACTGAAGAAGATGGGTTACAAGGGCGGGGTGATGTTGGAGTACGAAGTGGAAGCGGACAATCCTCTGCCTGGAATGCAGAAAAGTTTTGCTTATATGCGGGGCGTGTTGGACGGGCTGAAGGGTTAGACGTAAAAAGGGCGCAGGCTATAACCCCTGCGCCCCATTCGTTGCCTGTTTAGCTGACGGGCTGTTCTTCTTTCTTCAACTTCTCGCGCTGTTCCTTCAGGATTGCCTTGCGGCTCAGCTTGATCTTGTTGCCTTCCAGCGCCAGCACCTTCACCATAATCTGGTCGCCTTCCTTCAGTTCGTCGCGCACTTCCTTCACGCGGCTTTCTGAAATTTCGCTGATGTGCAGCAGGCCGTCTGTACCGGGGAAGATTTCGACGAATGCACCGAAATCAACCAGCCGGACCACTTTACCGAGATAGGTTTTGCCGACTTCGGCCACTGCGGCGATGTCGGTAACCATCTGAATCGCACGGGCCGCGGACTCGCCGTCGGTGGCATAAATGTTCACCGTACCGTCGTCGTCCACATCGATCTTGACTCCGGTCTGTTCCACAATGCCGCGGATCACCTTGCCGCCCGGTCCGATCAGTTCACGAATCTTATCGGTGGGAATGGTGAGGGTGAAGATACGCGGTGCGTACTGCGAAAGCGTCTTGCGCGGTTCCGGCATCACCGCGACCATCTTTTCCAGAATGAAGAGGCGGGCCTTGCGGGCCTGCTCCAGCGCTTCCTTCATGATGGCGGTTGTGACGTTTGGAATCTTGATGTCCATCTGGAGAGCAGTGATGCCCTCCTTGGTTCCGGCGACTTTGAAGTCCATATCGCCGTAGTGATCTTCAGCGCCTGCAATGTCTGTCAGAATGGCGTACGCATCGCCTTCCATTACCAGACCCATGGCGATGCCAGCCACGGGAGCCGAGATGGGCACACCGGCGTCCATCAAGGAAAGCGTCGCGCCGCAGACCGAAGCCATTGAGCTGGAACCGTTCGATTCCAGAATGTCGCTGACTACGCGGAGCGTGTAGGGGAACGCCTTTTCATCGGGGATGACAGCGGACAAAGCGCGTTCGGCCAAAGCACCGTGACCGATTTCGCGGCGTCCGGCTCCACGCATGAAGCCGACTTCACCCACGCTGAACGGCGGAAAATTGTAGTGCAGCATGAAGCGCTTGTTGGATTCGGAAGAGTCGAGCAGTTCGATGCGCTGCGCATCGTCCTTGGTGCCGAGGGTGGCGGTGACCAATGCTTGCGTCTCTCCGCGAGTGAAGAGAGCCGAACCGTGGGTACGCGGCAGAATGGCGACTTCGCTGGTGATATCGCGGATTTCGTCGAACGCGCGGCCATCGGGACGGCGGCGGGCCTTCAACATTTCGTCGCGGAAAACCCGCTCTTTCAGAATGTCGAAAACCTTTTTGGCCTCATCGATCTTTTCAACTTCAAGGCCTTCGAGCGACTTCTTTTTGAGTTCAGAGATGCGGTGATAGCTGTCTATCTTGGAATACTTTCCGGTATTCATCGCGTCGGTCAGATCCACGCGGTGGGCGGCTGAGATCTTGGTGAGCAACTCTTCATTGATCGCAGGCGAGTGGAATACGCGCTTTGTCTTGCCGGTGAGTTTTACCAGCTCCTCAATGCCCGCGATGACCTTGCGGCAGCAATCGTGGCCAAATTCGATAGCCTTCAAAACGTCTTCTTCCGAAACCCCGCTGGCGCCCGCTTCCACCATCACGATGCCGTGGGCAGTACCGGAAACAACGATGTTTAGCTTGGAGGCTTTGGTTTCTACGTAGGTAGGATTGGCGATTAGCTTGCCGTCTACCATGCCAACGCGAACGGCGCCGAGCACGTGATGGAACGGAATTTCAGAGATGGCCAGGGCGGCTGAGGCGCCAACCATGGCCAGGGTGGACGGATCTCTATCGGGGTCAGCGGAGAGAACCATGCCGATCACTTGCGTTTCGCAGGAAAAGCCATCGGGAAACAGCGGGCGGATGGGACGATCAATCATGCGGCTGGTCAGAATTTCTTTTTCCGACGGCCGGCCTTCGCGCTTGATAAAGCCGCCGGGGAATCGCCCGGCGGAGTAAGTGTATTCACGGTAATCGACCGTGAGGGGAAAGAAGCTCGCATTGGGCTTCGGATCTTCATTGGCACAGGCGGAGACGAGAACAACGGACTCGCCGGAGCTGACGACGACCGCGCCGTTAGCCTGTTTCGCCATTTTGCCTGTTTCTAAAGTGATCTTTCGACCGTGCAGGTCGATTTCGATGGTGTGAACCATATGGGAATATCCTCCAATCGCAGCCGGATTGCGGCTGCATCGGATTAAGAGGAGACTGGGAGTAAATCGTGGAGGATGGGCCGCTCCACCGGGGAGCGGTTGTCAGACAG
>JANXXV010000042.1 GCA_025350445.1 Bryobacteraceae bacterium
GTCAAGTTATGGGGAAGGTAGGCAAGGAAGGTCTACTTTTTTGAAAAAAAGAAGCAAAAAACTTTTATCCGTTTGGTTGGTTGCGAAACTGGACAGTTGGGAGCGCGAAGAAGTAGTTTATTCGCTTCGCCGTTTCATCAGTAAAACTCCAAATGGGCAAAGTTTTTTTGCTTCTTTTTTTTCAAAAAAAGAAGACCTTCCTCCCTCGCTTGATACCCTCCCGCGCGACTGGACAGACACCCGAAGTAGGCGGCATTTTCGGGGTGAATTGAGGGATGAGTCCGATGTCCGATGATGTGATTGCCACGCTGCTTGCCGACCTCAGGTTTCAGACGGCGGCGGCAACCTTGGCGGCGGAGCATGAGCGGATTGTGGAGGATGGGATTGCGTTGACCGAAATTCCCTCCCCGCCCTTTGGCGAGGAAATCAGGGCGGCGGCGTATCGGGGGATGTTGGCGGCGCATGGGCTGGAGGATGTCGAGGCCGATGGGATTGGCAATGTGATGGGGCTGCGGCGGGGGACGGGAAATGGGCCTTTGCTGGTGGTGGCGGCGCATTTGGATACGGTGTTTCCGGCGGGGACGGATGTGACGGTGCGGCGGGAGGGGACGAAATTGTTCGCGCCGGGGATTGGCGACGATACGCGGAGTCTGGCGGTGTTGCTGGGGTTCGTGCGGGCGCTGGATGCGGCGGGGATCAGGACGCGGAGCGATATTTTGTTTGTTGGTGACGTGGGGGAGGAGGGGTTGGGGGATTTGCGCGGGGTGCGGTATTTGTTCACCGAGGGCAAGTATCGCGATCGGATCAAGTCGTTCATTACGGTGGACAGCCCGGATATGACCAATATCGCGGTGGGGGGGATTGGGTCGAAGCGGTATCGGGCGATTTTCCGGGGGCCGGGAGGGCATAGTTTCGGGGCGTTCGGGATCGTCAACCCGATGTATGCGATGGCCCATGCGATGACCGAGTTCGCCCGCACCGAGGTGCCGAACCCGCCGCGGACGACCTATGCGATCACGGTGAAGAACTTCGGGGATCCGTCGTAGGGTAGAAGGAATAGATCAACCCGAAGACCGCCGCGTGTGTCAAACGGTCCTCATGTCCCGGCACTATTTTCCATCGCGTAATTCCGGGCTTCAGTATCCGGGCAGGAGACCCGGCCGGCACCGCAATAGGCGGAACTGGTACAAATCCAGAAGCTTCCGATCCGTCATGGTTCACGACGGCTACCATCGAGCGGCGCAAGCTGTGCTCGACGCCGCTCTTCAATTGCACCCGGAACGCTCCGTGGGCTCGGAGCCTCAACCACCTGGCATCCTAAACGAAGTCTGGAACACCCCACTAGAAAATGAGCCTTAGTACCATCTAACCCCTAGAAAATAAACCTTAGTAAGTTCTCCTCGGAAGCGTCTTAGACGGATTGACGCGCTCCGGAATCTCCGATATTGTTCTGGACAGGAGAAGGTGACACACTTATGAACAATCAGATATATGCGATGGCATTACTGCTGATAGGAAGTGGAATCGCGAGCGCCGGCACGAGCGCCAGCACCGGTCCGCGGCCGGTGGACCTTGGGAAGTCTGGTCCTTTCGTGATCCTGTCCAAAACTGGAATCACCGACGTGCATTCATCGGTTGTTAGGGGGGATGTTGGCACTAGCCCCATCACCGGGGCAGCTCTACTGCTCACGTGTGGGGAAGTGCTGGGGAACGTATACAGCGTTGACGCGGCTGGTCCTCTCCCTTGCGCGGTGCCTAGCGCCACCTTGCTGACCAGGGCTGTGGGCGATATGGAATTCGCGTACGACGACGCTGCCGGACGACTATTCCCCGATCACATTGAACTGGGTGCCGGCGAGATTGGCGGGCTAACCCTCGCTCCTGGCCTTTACAAATGGTCCTCCGCGGTGACGATTTCAACGGATGTCACGCTCTCGGGTGGTCCAAACGATGTCTGGATCTTCCAGGTAGCGGGTACGCTGGACGAAGCCAGCGCTATGCGGGTGACTCTATCCGGCGGCGCATTGCCCAAGAACATCTTCTGGCAGGTCGCTGACGTGGTGACTCTCGGAACCACCTCGCACTTTGAGGGCGTCATCCTGGCGAAAACCATGATCGCCATGAACACTGGGGCAACGATGAACGGCAGACTGTTGGCGCAGAGTGCGGTCACTCTTCAGAAAAACGTGCTTACCCAGCCCGGCCCGTAAAGCACGCAGGCTTCTCATGATGGGTTTGACACCCACGCACACAGGTAATCTCAGAGGGTTGCGGATTTCGGTCTGTAACCCTTTCTTCGTTGTAGTCTCTGGCCTCCGGCTTCCTTGCGGGAATTATCCACCTGATCCGTATTTTCAGATCGCGATTCGTTCGTTGAAAAATTTGCCCTACAGCATCATGTTACCCACCCGGGTAGGGGGCAGGTCAAGAACCTGGAACCACGCGCTGTCGATGCCTGCGAAGTACATCGGCGGCACTGGCAACTTCGTAATCCGGACCAGCCGCGCAGTGGTGGTCCTCCATTCCAGGTCCGTCTGGCGTTTCCGCGGATTCACATGTGCTGCTGCGCCTGCGGGAAAAACCACCAGCATTCCGCCGCCGCTTCGCCGCCGAACGGATCCACCGCGACGATGCGGTTCGGGATGGCGGTAAATAGTTGACAGGGAGGTGAATTCGGGATGAACTTCACGTCCGGACGAACGGTGGGCGGCGTCAAAGCCACCACCACCACTACCACGGCACCGGCGGCCAGAAGGCGTGCTTGCACCTGGTTTCGAAAGCTAGCGTATTCCATTTTTATGTCTAACTACGGTGAAATGCCCACAAAACCGCTTTTGTACGCTGGGGGACGAAGGGAATTTATATAGGAATATTTTCGCAATTGGATAGTAGCTATATCCGCGTGCCCGGCAATTGGCGAGTGCAGATTCTCAAAGATCGCGCTCCCCTTTCAGGATGGGCCAGCGCGTCTCGATAAATCGACCATCAAAAACCGCTGCGGGACGGCTCCGCCGGGGTTTACGTCTGGCATGGATCCAGCGTACGAGGCGCTTGATGACAGAAGCATGAAAAATGTACGATTTTATGCTTTGCTAAGCTGTCAACATGCAAAGATATTGTCTGTTCCGGATTGGCGCGCTCGCACTGGCCGCGTTCACTCTGATGGCGCAGCCTCCAAAAACCGCGACGCCCGCACCGAAGGCGGAAGCGCCGGCGGCAACCGACAAGTCCGCCGCGCCTGCTGAGCCAGTGCGAGAGAACGGCTTATACACCACGGTCTCCACCACGCTGGGAAACGTCACCGCCAAGCTCTATGAGAAAGAGTCGCCGATCACTGTGAAGAACTTCATGGATCTGGCACTTGGCCGGAAAGAATGGACCGACCCGAAGACTTCCATGCGTGTGAAGCGGCCGCTGTATCCGGGCACGATATTCCACCGCGTGATTCCCGGCTTCATGGTGCAAGGGGGCGATCCGACAGGCACAGGCATGGGCGGCACCGATACCATTCCCGAAGAGTTCGATCCGTCGCTGTCCTTCGATTCGCCGGGCAAGTTCGGTATGGCGAAGGCTGGGCCGGGTACGGGCAGTTGCCAGTTCTTCATTACCGAGGCGCCAACGCCGCACTTAAATGGACTGCACACTGTGTTCGCGCAGGTTGTAGAGGGACAGGATATAGTAGAGAAAATCGCCCGCCTGCCGCGCGATGGCAACGATCGGCCAAACACGCCGCCGAAGATTATAAAGATCACCTTTCTGCGCGTGGGACCGGGCGCTCCGGTGAATCCGCCGCCAGCGGTGAGGAAGACCGGACCACCCGCCACGAAGAAGACTGGAGTCGCCGCGCCTGCCGCCAAGAAGGCGACTACAACACCGGGCGCCGCGGCGAAGAAGTAACGCAGAGTGCGAAAACGAATTCACGCCAAACTGCAAAAACAATTCCGCCGCATGCGGCACAGAAGCCCGGATTTTGTAGCAACCGTAGGGAGATTTAACCGAACGGGCGTCCCCCTTGGGCTGGCGCTCCGCGGCATCATTGGCGACAAGAACTTTGAATGGCCGGTGAGAGGGCAAGCAGCGGATCTCCTCGCGACAATCCACGATCGAGAAGCTCCGTTAATTCTGCTTCGTCTTTTCTTCACGGAAGAAGACTCAACTGAGTTATGGAACATAGCACTTGTGATCGAAGCCCTTGATGACGTCCGCGCAGTTGGTCCATTAATTCAAGCTCTCGAGGACGGCAATCCTCACCGGCGCGGCGCAACTGCACGGTCACTCGGTTTGATTAACGATCCACACGCTCGCGCCGTCCCGGGCCTTATGCGAGTGCTGACCGATTCGTCTCAGCCGGTTAATGTGCGTACGGAAGCGGCGGAATCGCGTGCCTATTTATCCTCGTTCAAAGCAATACCGGCGCTAATCGCCATGCTGTCGGATTCTAACGCGGAGGTCCGCTTTTGGTGTGTATTCGCGATTGGGAAAATCAAGGACAGGCGAACCTGCCACAATACTAATCGAACCGTAATCCCAGCTTTAGAGGCAATGCTCACCGATGATGCGGTTCCGCCTGGGAACTGGTGGTCGGTTGGCCGTGAGGCGCTTGCGATGCTCGGTTCTCTCAATCCGCCAGCGGGCGACTATACCCACCAACTTGCAACGGAGATCCAACTTATTCGCGATAACCCAAACGCCTCGGCGGAAGACCGGGGATGGGCAGACTGCTATGATCGACTTCTTCGTAATAACTCAGATCAATGCGCGTCGAGCGGAATCTCGAAGTAATAAAGCTCGTTCCCGCTAGCCGCCTCTTCCATCCCTTTCAAATACAGCTTCGCCCCCGTACGATGTCCCGTTTGAAAATAGAAAAAACCGTAAGCCGATTCGCCCGGCGGCAGCATCTTCGCCGCAAACGCGCGGCCCTCAATCTCCGCGCCGCCCAGCGGATTCTTGTTCCTTCCACCCATGCCAGGCAGCGGCGTCCCGTTCATGTTCGGCCGCTTTGGGGCGCGCAACCGCGGCACGTCCTGCGGCGAAGTCGGGTCGATCTTCTCGCGGTCGGCGGCGATGTACTGTACGTCCATCCGTTCCAGTTTGATCGCCTTCTTGGAATCGTTCTGAATTACCACCAGCACCGGCAGCACGCCATGTTGATACGGGTGCATCTTGCCGAAAGCGGCGCTCGCCAGTGCCTCGGTATCGTAGGCCACCGCCGCCACCGTCACCCCGTTATCGCTCTGCTTGCCGGCGAACGACGACGCGGGTCCCGGAGAAAATTTGTTCTTATCCTTGTCCACTCCTTCGGCGATGGATATACTCGCCACTAGGGTTAGGAGAAGCGGCAGGCAATTGCGACGTAAGTTCATTTTTTTCGTTTACCGCACTCTGCAGGCGGCGGCTCTTCCTTTTTTATTAGTCTATGTCCTGTGGCGCGTTCTGCGCGACAGCCGCTATCTTCGCAGCCTTCAGGAGCGGGCTGGCTTTTTGCCGCCGTCCTACAAGCGGACGGTTTCCGGCGCCATCTGGTTGCACGCGGTTTCGCTGGGTGAAGTGCTCTCTTCCGCCGGCTTGATCCGCCGATTGCGCGACGACTATCCCGGCGCTCCGCTCTTTGTCTCCTGCGGAACCACCGCCGGGCGTCAGGTTGCCGAAGAAAAGCTTTCCGCTGCAGTCGACGGCATCTTCTATCTCCCACTCGATTATTGCTTCGCGGTTCGGCGCGTTTTGCGGCACATCCGGCCGGCGTCGGTGATTGTTCTTGAAACCGAGATCTGGCCGAATCTCTATCACGAAGCCAAGCGGTGCGGCGCGGCGCTCACCGTCGTAAACGGGCGCATCTCTCCGCGTGCCCTGCCCCGCTATCTGCGGTTGCGCTGGTTCTTCCTGAGCGTGCTCGATTTGCCGGATCATCTGCTGGTACAAAGCGCCGAGGATCGGGTCAACTATTGCAACGCCGGCGCGCCGCCCGATCGCGTCATCGTCAACGGCAATTTGAAGTACGATTTTCAGCCGCCGGATTCCGGTGTACCGGAAGTGCTTCGCGACTTCGTTAGGGAACGCCGGAAGATCTGGATCGCCGCCAGCACTACGGCTCCTACCAACAACAGCACGGTGGACGAGGACGACGCAGTCATCGACGCTTTCCTCAAACTGCAACCAAAGCACCCGGACCTGTTGCTGCTGATTGCTCCGCGCAAGCCGGAACGTTTCGACATCGTCGCAGCGAAGCTGCAAACGGCCGGCATCCCTTTCGCGCGCCGGACCGCTTTGCCGTCCACCGAACCCGCCAGTGTCGTGCTGCTCGATTCCATCGGTGAACTCAGCAGCCTCTTCGGACTCGCCAGCGTAGTGCTGATGGGCGGCACTCTCACCGATCGCGGCGGCCACAATATTCTGGAACCGGCCATCTTCGCCAAGCCCGTCATCATCGGACCGCACATGGAAAACTTTCCAGAGATCGCGGCCCGGTTCCGCGCGGCGAACGCCGTCAAGAGCATTGATGGTCCAGATCAACTTGCCCAAGCGGTCGATGGCTTATTATCGAATCCGGACGCCGCCCGCGCGCTAGGCGAACGGGCAAAGCTTCTGGCCGAGACACAGCGTGGCGCAACGGAGCGCGCCCTTCAGATCATCGCCGCGGACCGTGCGCATGCCGTTCCGCATGTTCTTCCGTATGGCCCGCTTCACCCGCTGCTGTGGACTCTTTCCAAGATCTGGACCGCGGGCGGTGTGATCAAACGGCGCGGCTCGCAGCGGCGCCTGCGTACGCCGGTAATCAGCATCGGCGGGATCGGCATGGGTGGCGCGGGGAAGACTCCAATGGTCCGTTTCCTTGCCGAACATCTCAAGGCGCGCGGGTACAAGCCGGCCATCCTGACCCGTGGATACCGGCGCGAGTCCGCCGAACCCATCACCTTGCTCGCGGCTGGCGAAGCAGCGCCTGTCAAACTCACCGGGGACGAGACGCAAATGTTTCTCCGAGATGGTGCCGCCCCGGCCGGAATCGGCGCGGACCGTTATCGCGTGGGCTGCCGGATGGAAGATCGGTTCCAGCCCGATGTCTTTCTACTCGACGATGGATTCCAACATGCGCGTCTCCATCGCGACGTGGACCTGGTGCTGATTGACGGACTCGATCCACTCGCGGGCGGAGAAGTGTTCCCGCTCGGCCGTCTTCGAGAGCCGCTGTCCGCGCTAAGCCGCGCCTCCGCGTTCCTCATCACGCGAACTGACGGCGGCGGCGTCCGCGATATCCTCACACAGTACAACCCCGGTGCGCCCGTGTTCCAATCGCGAGTCATCCCGTTGCATTGGGTGGACGCCACGACCG
>JANXXV010000043.1 GCA_025350445.1 Bryobacteraceae bacterium
CTTCGGCGAAGATCAGCCGCTCCAGATCCAGGATTTTCTCCTCGGCGGTGAGGACCTTCGCCTCCAGTTCCTTTAGCTCCGGCGTGGTGAATCGCTCGGCATTTACGAGGGTCTGCTTGCGTTCGTAATCGGCGGGAGCCAGTTGTTGGTTGGCTTTGGTGATCTCTATGTAATATCCGAAGACGTTGTTGAAGCGGACCTTGAGCGATGCGATTCCTGTGCGCGCACGCTCACGAACTTCGATCTGGGCAATGTACTGCCGGCTGTTGCGGCTGATGTCGCGCAGTTCATCCAGCTCCGTGTGGAAGCCGTCGCGGATCGTTCCGCCATCGGCCAGATTCACCGGCGGCTCATCGGCTATTGCAGTGAGGATGCGCGTGTGGACTTCGGGTACGGCATCCAGTTGAGTTGCGATTTCGCCGAGGCGCGTTGCGGTTCCGGTGCTGAACTTCAGCGCGGGGATCAAGGAGAGAGATCGGCCCAGGGCGAGAAGATCGCGCGGACCGGCGGTGCCGATGGTCACCTTCGCTAGCAGGCGCTCAAGATCGAGAATGCCGCCGAGTGTCTTCCTTAACTCCGAGCGTTCGATGGTCTGCGAGAGTAGTTGGCTTACAGCATCGAGGCGCGCTTCGATCTCGGTCTGGATCAGCGCGGGCCGCAATAGCCTGCGGCGCAACAAGCGGCCACCCATTCCGGTTGACGTCTGATCGAGAATGCTGATCAGCGTGGAATCCTTTCGCTCTCCGGCGAAAAGAGGCTCCACCAATTCCAGATTGCGCACGGTCACTGCGTCCAGAATCATGGCGTCGGCACGGTCGTAGTAACCGGGCCGGTCCAAGTGATCGAGTGTTCCTCGCTGCGTTTCGCGCAGGTAATGCAGTACCGCTCCTGCCGCACCCACGGCTAGTGGCTTGCCCGCGAGCCCACAGCCATCGAGACTCAACAGCTTAAAATGTTCGCGCAGAGTCCGCTCGGAGTAGTCGAAATCGAAGACCCAGGCATCGAGGTTGGTGCGAAGGCAGGTGGCTTCGAGTTGCGCTTGCTCGGGCAGCAGAACCTCGCGGGCATTCAAGTTTTCGAGAGCCGCGGGAACCTCTTCGGTTTCGATCTCCGTTACGCGGAACTCTCCGGTAGAGATATCGACGTGCGCTAACCCGGCTTGCGTTCCGTTCTGCACTACCGCCGCCAGATAGTTATTTTCATGCGACCGCAGCAACGAGGATTCGGTGGCGGTGCCGGGCGTGACGATGCGCGTGATCTCGCGGCGGACCAGGGTCTTGGTGAGCTTGGCGGCTTCGGTCTGCTCACACACGGCTACGCGGTATCCCTTCTGGATCAGCCGCGAGATGTAGCCTTCCGCTGCGTGATGCGGCACGCCGCACATGGGGATGGCCTGCCCCTTCTCCTTGTTGCGGGAGGTGAGCGTGATTTCGAGTTCGCGCGCGGCGGTGACTGCATCGTCGTAAAACAGCTCGTAGAAATCGCCGAGCCGGAACATCAGCAACGCTTGCGGGACCTGCTGCTTAATAGAGTGATACTGCCGCATCAGCGGCGTGGACGGCTCGCTGTTCAAACGACAATCCTCATGCGTAGATTCCACGGAGCTTGACGGCGAACGCTACGCGATCGAGAGCCACCATGTACGCCGCGGTGCGGTTGTTCACGTTGTGCTTTTGCGCGTACTCAACGACGGCGTCGAAGCTGTTCACCATGATTTCTTCGAGCCGCTTGTTCACCAGCCCTTCGTTCCAGAAGAAGCCCTGCCGGTCCTGCACCCATTCAAAGTAAGACACGGTGACACCGCCGGCGTTGGCTAGAATGTCCGGTATTACGAAGATCTTTTGGTCGGCTAGGATCTGGTCGGCAGCGGCGGTGGTGGGGCCGTTTGCGCCTTCGCATAGAATTTTCGCGCGGATGCGGCTGGCGTTCCGCGAGGTGATTACGTTCTCTTTCGCGGCGGGCACGAGGATGTCGCAATCGAGGAACATCGCTTCGTCCTTGTCGATATTTTCGCCACCTTCGAAGTCTGTGATGGAGCCGGTCTCTTTACGGTGCTCCAGCAGCTTGGGGATGTTCAGACCGTCCTTGTTATAGACCGCGCCGTCCCATTCGATGATGCAGACGACTTTCAATCCGGCGCGCGACATCAACTTGGCTGCCATTCCGCCTACGTTGCCGAAGCCCTGAATGACGACGCACGCGTCTTCGGGATTTTTTCCGAACCGCTTCAGCGCTTGCAGGGAGACGATCAGGCAGCCTCGGCCGGTGGCTTCGGGGCGGCCGCGCGAACCGCCGAGGTCGAGCGGCTTGCCGGTGACTACCGCGGTGACGGTGTGGCGTTTGTGCATGGAATAGGTATCCATGATCCACGCCATGGTCTGTTCGTTGGTGTTCATGTCGGGCGCGGGAACGTCGCTTTCGGGCCCGATGAAATCGATGATCTCCGCGGTGTAACGGCGGGTGAGGCGCTCCAGTTCGAACTGGGAAAGCAGGCGCGGATCGCAGATTACGCCGCCCTTGGCGCCACCGAACGGGATGTTGACTACGGCGCATTTCCAGGTCATCCAGGAGGCCAGGGCGCGGATTTCGTCGAGCGTGACATCCGGGGCGAAACGGATGCCGCCTTTGCCGGGGCCGCGCGCGATGGAATGCTGCACGCGGTAACCGGTGAATACTTCGAGGCGGCCGTCGTCGAGGGTGACGGGGATGTGAACTGTCAATTCGCGGGCCGGCATGGCCAGGATTTTGCGCATGCCCTCATCTAGATTGAGGCACCGGGCGGCTTCGTTGAAGCGCGCTTCGGCGGCTAGCCACGGGTTTAGCTCCTTCTCTAGCGCGGAGGAAGCTTCTAAGATCATCGGGTCACCTAGGGTCATTATGGCACCCGTGTGGATTTGGGCCGGCGGGTTTTTGCGGAACAGAACCAATTTGAAAGTGCGGTGGCTTGGGGCGGGAGAATCTGTTTTCATCCTTAGTCCGTTTAGGCGGGTTGTGGCCGGGTATTCGCGGCGGCGGCACGAGGGCGTGCCGCGCGGACCCGGGGTCCGCCCCACCGCGGAACCTGATGGGTTCGGAAGAACGATAATATTTTTGCGAAACAGAGCCAAGTTGAAACCGGCTGGGTTTGTTCGTGTGATTCCAGCGTTGCGTTGCGCCGGTAAATTGGCTTGCTCCGGGAAAAACATTGGGCCACGATGAATTGGATAAATCGGATGAGACGTGTTTTGGAAAGCCAGGGAGTTCTTCCGCAGCCTCGCGGGCGAGCTACGGCCCATGCGCGGTTTGTTCGTGCAAAATCGCATCGTGCCACTTTTCCTTTGCGAAGGAGAAATACCGACCTCCGCGGGAGTAAGGATGCCATCGAACAGCCCCGAGTCGTCCATAATATTTTTGGATGTGAATGAGGTTGAAGGAAATGTTTCTGTTACAAAGTTGGGACTGCTCCCCAAGGCACCCGCAGGCGGCGTCGTTCGAGAAACACATCCGCCCCACCAGGACGGGGAATTGTTCCGGCGTATCTCGTCAGCCTCCGAAATCGCCCGATAAACTTACACAATCGTGACAACTCGCGTATCGTACGCCCGCCTCGCCGTTGTAGTCTGGTTAAACGCATGGTCGCATTGATCGTAAGAATTCTGTTCCGTATCTTGTTCAGAGTCACCGTCCGGGGTGAGTTGCAGCAGCATGATAAGCTGCTAATCGTCGCCAATCACACGTCGTTCCTGGACGGTATTCTGCTTGGCGCGTTTCTTCCGGTGCAGCCAACCTGGCTGATAAACACCACCATCGCCAAGATCTGGTATTTCAAGCTGGGTCTGCAATTTCTGCCGCATCTGGTGGTGGACCCTTCCAGCCCGCTTGCCATGAAGGCGGTAATCGGATTGCTGGACGCCGGAAAGCCGGTCGTGATCTTCCCGGAGGGCCGCATCACGGTGACCGGCACGCTGATGAAGATCTACGACGGCCCGGCGTTCGTCGCCGCCAGGACGGGCGCGACGGTAGTGCCCGTCTACATTGAAGGCACTGTCTATAGCTATGCCAGCCGGATGTCAGGCGATTTCCCCAAGCAGTTGTTCCCCCGAATTACATTGACCATTCATCCCGCGGCCTTCATCCCGATGCCGGAGGCGAAGACTGCAAAGTTGCGGCGGCGGATTGCCAGCGAGCAGATGCGCAAGATCATGCAGCGGGCGGCGTTCGAATCACGCAAGCAATGCGGCCTGTTCGAGGCGTTCCTCGACGCAATCGCTTTGTTCGGCAAGAAGCGTGAGGTGCTGGAAGACATCCGCCTAGTTCCCGATTCCTACGCAACATTGCTGAAGGGCGCCATGGCGCTGGGCCGAATCGTTTGCAAACACACCGCCGAGGGCGAGATAACTGGCGTATTGATGCCGAACGTTGGCACCACCGTTTCGCTGCTCTTCGGCATGTTCGCCATGCGCCGCACTCCGGCGATGCTGAATTATTCCTCGGGCCAGGAAGGGATGCAGAGTGCCTGCGAGGTGGCGAAAATCAAGACGATATTTGCCTCTCGCGCGTTTGTAGAAAAGGCCAAGCTGACAAACGCCGTGGCCGGACTGCGCGGGGTGAGAGTGCTGTACCTGGAAGATCAGCGCGCCGGTTTCACGCTCAGCGACAAGCTCTGGCTGATGCTCTGGGCTATTCGTTTTCCCAGGTCGGTTATGAAAGCCGTGGACGCGGACGATCCGGCGGTGGTGCTGTTCACCTCCGGTTCGGAAGGCAAACCCAAGGGCGTGGTGTTGAGCCACGCGTCTATCCTGGCGAATGTGGCGCAGGCCGCGGCGATGATTGAATTTTCATCCAAAGACAAGTTCATGAGCGCCCTGCCCCTGTTCCACTCGTTCGGTTTGACGGCGGGCATGGTGCTGCCGCTGGTTCACGGATGCCGCGTGTTTCTGTATCCGTCTCCGTTGCATTACCGTGTGATTCCGGAGCTGATTTACGACCGCGATTGCACGGTTATGTTCGGCACGAATACGTTTCTGGCGAACTACGCCAAGTTTGGTCATCCGTACGATTTCTACCGGCTGAAGCATCTGGTTGTCGGCGCCGAGAAGCTAACCGACGAGGTTCGCCGGCTTTGCATGGACAAATTCGGCGTGCGGCCGATGGAAGGCTACGGCGCCACTGAATGCTCTCCGGTGATTGCGCTGAACACCCCGATTGCGAACAAGAACGGCAGCGTGGGCCAGTTGATGCCCGGCATCGAACATCAACTGGAACCGGTAGACGGAGTGGAGACCGGCGGAAACCTGCACGTGAAAGGCGCGAACGTGATGCTTGGCTATTTGAAAGTGGATCAACCCGGTGTGATCCAGCCGCCGTCGTCTATCTATGGCGCGGGCTGGTACAACACGGGCGACATCGTATCCATCGACGAAGCGGGGTATGTGACGATTCAAGGCCGCATGCGGCGCTTCGCCAAGATCGCGGGCGAGATGGTTTCGCTGGAAGTGGTGGAGAAGATCGCGGCGCTGGCGCAGCCCAAGTTCGAACACGCCTCCACCGCTTTGAAAGACGCACAGCGCGGGGAGACGATCGTGCTGCTGACGCAGGACAAGGCCCTTCGCCGGGAGCAACTGCAAGCCGCCGCCCGTGAATTAGGCGCACCGGAATTCGCGGTACCCAGACGCATCCTCTACGTCGATAAACTGCCGTTGCTTGGAAACGGGAAAAGGGACTACGTAACGATTGGCAAACTGGCGGAACAGATGTCGCGGACAGCCGTGGAGAAAAGCTAAATGGCGGGGCTTCCAGTAGAAATGGTACCAATGCAATATAGCAGGCGCGAGCAGCACGGCTGGTATTTTTACGATTGGGCGAACTCCGCGTTCTCCACCACCGTGGTCACGTTGTTCCTTGGACCCTACTTGACTTCGATGGCGAAGGCGGGAGCTAACGCGCAGGGGAACATCCTGCCATTCGGCATCGAAGTAGACTACCGTGCGTTCTGGGGCTACATGGTGGCGCTCTCGGTCTTCTCGCAGGTGCTCTTTCTTCCCGTGCTGGGGGCAGTGGCCGACTACAGCAGCAACAAGAAACACCTGCTGGCCATCTTCGCCTACGCCGGCGCTTTTGCCACCATTGGAATGTTTTGGCTGCAGGGCGACGCCTACATGTTGGGCGCGGGCCTGTTCCTTTTTGCGAACCTGACGTTCGGGGCATCGGTGGTGATCTACAATTCGTTTCTTCCAGACATTGCCCCTCCTGAGAGGCGCGACACCGTTTCTTCCAATGGATGGGGGATCGGCTATCTTGGCGGCGGCCTGCTGCTGGCGCTGAATCTGCTGCTCTACATGAAGAAGGATATGTTCGGCATCTCAGAGGAGATGGCCGTGCGCATCAGTTTGTGCTCCGCTGGGGTTTGGTGGGCGGTGTTCACCATCATTCCGTTGGTTACTCTGCGGAATCGTCCGTCAATGCACTTCCCCACTCCGGGCGAAAACCAATTGACTTCCGGATTCAAGCAACTGGGCCGGACGCTGAAGGACATGGTGCACTATCCGCAAACGCTGACGTTTCTTGTTGCGTATCTGGTTTACAACGATGCGATTCAGACTGTGATCACACTTTCGTCGCAGTTCGGCAACGACGAGTTGAAGATCCCGCTGGAGAGCCTGACGATGGCGATATTGATGGTGCAGTTCGTCGGCTTCGGCGGCGCGATTCTGTTCAACTATATTGCGAAGGCGATTGGCGCGAAACACGCGGTGATGCTGGCGCTGGTGATCTGGACGGGCGTTCTGCTCGCCATTTACTTTTCGGTGAAGACCACGGCGCAGTTCTTCGTGATGGCCGCGGTGGTTGGCATCGTGATGGGCGGGAGCCAGGCGTTGAGCCGCTCGCTGTATTCGCAGATGATTCCGAAGGGCCGCGAAGGCGAGTACTTCAGCCTGTACGAAATCAGCGACAAGGGGACTAGTTGGTTGTGCCCGCTGCTGTTTGGGCTGGCGCTACAGTATACGAAGAGCTACCGGCTGGCGATACTGTCGTTGATTTTCTTCTTTATTCTGGGGCTGATTATTTTGTCGCGGGTCGACGTGAAGCGGGCGGCGATTGAGGCTGGGAATGAGGCCGTGTGAGCTTGCGATGAATGCCGGCCGTTTAGTCCGTTTTTTCCGGCACCGCATGCAGGTGCGTCTGGCAGCACGATGGAAGCTCACCCCGCAGCAGCTCGATCGCGTACGCCAATTTGTCTAGAAATCCGGCTTGTGCGCTGACCGTCATCACTCGGGGATGTCACTCCAAGCCCGGGCGATCCGCTTGTCGATCTCGCGCGCTTGCGAGACGCTTTCGTTTCGGATGCGGTTCTTCTCATAGCCCCACGCCAACGCCGGAACCTGGACGTGGACCACCGCCGCATAGCGGCTCAATTCCCGTTCGAGGCTGGTATCGAATTCCTGAAAGAAGTTTTGGCGTGAGCCGGGCCAATAAGCAAGTCCGTCGAGCGTACCCCGATCACACAGCACTACGGCGGTCTGGCGGCCTTCAAGTGCGACGGCCTCCAAAGCTCTCTGTACATGAAAGATGGCCCGTTGGGCAGCGCGCCGGCCCTTCGGCATTTCCGATCTGGGAAACCCGCCGCCGAATACAATGCCGGCGGATTCCGGCGCAATCGCAACGTGCTGGCAGAAGTACCGCCGGGCCATCTCAAGCACGGCTGTCTTGCCGCCGCCGGGACCACCGGTGAGCACCACCAGCTTGGGTTCGTGCCGGACTTCCGCGCAGCGGCACAAGTGGGAGCCGGTGGGTAAATTGTTTGTCATATGCTTCAAACCGTTACGGGTCTTGTGGACGCACACAGCAGGCGGCGTGGTCAGCCGGAGAGGTGCTTAGCCCATCGCTTCTCAAGATCGGAGCCTGTTCAGCGTTGACGATACCGAATCGAAGAAGGGCCAAGATCAAGGCACGGACGCTGACATGCGGTTGCGCGCCTTCGCCCACCACCCCACAATCCGGGCACTTTAGAATTGGGGAACGAATGTTTCGCTCCGATCGAAGCCGCTGCAGAGTCGCATCCAGTTCGTCGCGTATTTCGATCATTACGTCGAAGGAGCCGTCCGGATGCCATTCGGAGCGCAGCCGGTCGATCATTTCCGGAAACCACACCCGCGTGCGCATCACCCGCGTGCGCATCACCCGCGGCCATGTGCCGGTAGACCCCGCTAATCCGTCCGCAGCATCCCGCTGGCGTTCCGCTTCGGCACCGGACCGACTGGAATCTTTTTTACCACTTTCATTGTTTTGATATCCACCACCACCGTGACATCATCGCCGGCGACGGCTACGAACAAGGCCTTCCCGTCCGGCGGGATGGTGAGCCATTCCGGATGGAGCCCGACCGGAATTACCTTGAGCAGTTTGTAATCCGGCAGCGAGTAGGCAACCACGCAATCGTAATACTTGCTGGTGGCCCAGAGCATTTTCCCGTCCGGCGTGATGGCCAACCCATGCGATGGCGAGCCCTGCAGACCCTCGGTCTCCTTCTCTTGCCCAGGGGGGTCTGGAAGCGTGATGCGCTGAATCTCCTTGCGCGCCGCAAAATCCACTACGGCGAATCCGTGGAAGCCGGAGAGCTGGACGATGATATCCTTCGTTGACCCGTCCGGATTCCGCGTGAAGGCCATCGGGCGGATGCCGGCACTCATCTCCAACTTCCAGGAAAGCGTATCGGTGGCGGTGTCTATGACGTTGATCGTGCTTGCCGCAATCGATCCGGCCACCGCATACTTGCCGTCCGGCGTCACGTATACATTGTGGATCTCGCCCTTGACGGGAATGGTTTTCACTTTTGTGAGCGACGCGGTATCGATGACATCCACGCCGCCCGGGGCTTGCCTGATGCCGACGTAAACGCGCGAACCGTCCTTGGCCACGTCCAGGTTATTGGGCCGGCCGCTGAGCGGAATCCGTTTCATCACTTTCAGGGTCTTGGCATCCACCACGTCCAGGGTGCCGAGCGCTTCATCGGTAATGTAGACCCGGTGTCCATCGGGCGCGACGACGATGCCGTGCGGCGCCTCGATTCCACCAATGGCCGCGACCACTTTATGAGTGGCAGGGTCGATCAGGTCCACGCTGTCGCCGGCGGAGTTCGTTTGGAAAACGCGCACCGCGCCCGCGGCCAGGGACGTTAACAGGAACAGTACCCCCAGAAGCTTGCCTTTCACTTTGAACCTCCCATAGTCCGACCCTCCACCCAGGCGGCCAGGGTCTGCCATTCCGGATCGCTTTTGGAACTCCAGTGTCTGCCGCCTGCATGGAAGCGGTCGCCGCCGGCCTCTCTGGCGAGCGGATGTAGCAACAGCCGGCTCTTGTCCGGCGCACCCGGTACAACAAACAGTTTCCACACGGCAAACTGTTTGCGCGACTGCTCTTCGTTCCAGTTCGCAGCCCCTTCCGGGAGTGGTTCCAAGCCCGGACTCCCATGGTCATGGCATGTAATACAGCGCGCGTGTCCAGGACGTTTCGTGAGGAAGATTGGCTGTACCCGCTCTTTGAAAAAAGAGTAGTCCAGCGAAGGCTTGGCCGGCTTTGAACCAGATTGCTGCGCGAACAGCGCTGCGATTGTGACGATCAATAGACTCGCAGGGTTCAGGAACGAGGACATGGAATGAGCTCCTTTGCGAGGTTATTATATACCCTGCTACTTCTTTTCCCCCTTCTTCTTGCGAAACTGATCGAAGAGGTTGATGAGGCTGTCCGGCGGCTGTTCGCCAGGCTTGGTTTCAGTGGATTTGGCGTCGCCCTGCTTATCGGTAAAGGCGTCGACCAGACTCTTGATGCCACTGGTGAGCGCGCCGGGATTACCGGCCGTCGGCAGCAGCCCGCGTAGTTTCATATTGGTGAACTGCTCGGTATCCGGCGTGAACTTTGGCTGCGCAAACGTACCGCTGACCAGGGCAGGCACAACCAGCTCGTTGCGTTGATTGGCGAGGACGGTAGTCAGCAGGCCGCCGATCTGGCCGGGGGCGCTCTTCTGTGCGAAGTCTTTCCCTAAAATCGTGGTGACGTGTAGCTTAAGCGTCTGGTCAACCAGGTTGATGTTCCCGGTGCCGGAAAGAGTTCCTTCGACAAAATCCATGAAGAGATCGTTGGTGGTGGCGAGTCCATTCCGGATATTGAGGCTGCCGGACAATTTTGAAATGTTTGTGCCCCCGTCCTGCTTCTTGGCGTAGCCGAAGAAGCGGCCGATGCCGGCGATCTCATTCAGCACAGGCACCCCCGAAAGACGGCCCTGCCCCATTAGTAACGAAAGCTTTCCGTTGAGGCTCTTTGCGATATCTTCGTTCGGTCTGCTGAAAAATTGGAGGTCCGCGTCGCCGGAGAGCGCGCCGGTGAGCACGCCCTTTAGAGACGAGGTCGCGGAAAGAAGTTGGTTCGCGTCGACGTTCGTCAGCTTGGAATTAACGGCGTAGCTAACGGCCGC
>JANXXV010000453.1 GCA_025350445.1 Bryobacteraceae bacterium
CGGCTTCCAGATATTCCTCTAGTGGAATGTCTGGTGGAATCTGCAATAGCAATGACTCTATCACCCGGGACATCCGTTCGAGGTGGGCTTCGTATTTTGGAAACGCTTCGGCATCGCGGGCGGAAAACTTCGCTATTTCCGCTAGTGTCTTGGCTTGGTCCTGCCACATGAAGAGGTAGCGGCCATCGGAAAACGGGGAAAAGAACGCCGGATCTTTGCCATGGACTTCGTAGCCGAATTTATGCAGATCCAGATCCCGCACCACTTTATCCTGCAACAGGCTCACCAGGTACGATGCCACCGACACGCGGAACCCGGGCCAGACCTCTTCCGTCACGCAGCAGCCGCCCACCATTTCGCGCCGCTCCAAGACCAGGACCTTTTGTCCAGCCTTGGCCAGATATGCCGCCGCAACCAGCCCGTTGTGACCGGCGCCTACGATTACGACGTCGAAGTTGTTTGCCATCGCTGCAATTGTAGCGTTCACTTGTGCAGCAGTGCCGCCATGCCGAAGCTGAATATCAAAAGCCCGGAACAGCGGTTCACCCAAAGCATGGCGGCGGGAGTGAAGCGGTGGCGAAGGAGACTGGCTGCTCCGCTGAGTAGAAACCACCAGAGGGCCGACCCGGTGAACACGCCCGCCACCAGCATCGCGCTGTCGCCATAACCGGAACCGGCCGGGGCAATCCCCACTCCCGCAAACATGGCGAGGAACGAGAGCACCGTCATCGGATTTGCGGTCGTCAACAGAAACGTGGTTCGGAAGCTCAGCAGGAGCCCGCGACCGTGCGGCGACGCCGCTTCCGCGGCTGGCTTTGCGGGGAATGCGCTGATGCCAAGTGGTGGAAACTCCAGATGAAAGTTTCTCGAACAGGTGATATAACTGGTGCCGGAGTTCTCAACCTTTACTGAGGAGTAATACTTATGACCGCCTCGAAGCGCGTCCTCGCACTTTTTCTGCTATCCGCCGGGATCTCGCAGCTTCCCGCACAGACCTACGGAGTGATCACCGGTTCCGTTACCGATTCCAGCAATGCCGTAATTGAAGGCGCCGCTATCCGCATCAGCAATACCGCCACTGGTCTTGTGCGCGAGGTACTCACCAATCAAACTGGAACCTACGATGTACCGTTCCTGGTTCCCGGCAGCTACGTCGTGCGCGCGGAAAAGCAGGGATTCAAGTCGGCCGCGCGAACTGAGGTTCTGGTGCAGGTCGGGGCCGTAGTCCGTGTCGATTTTATTGTCGAAGTGGGCGCCGTGACGGAATCGGTGGAAGTACGAGGCGGCGCTCCTTTACTTACTACCGAGAATACCGCCGTAGGGACCGTGATCGAGAACAGGCGGATTGTGGAATTGCCGCTCGATGGGCGCAACTATCTTCAAATGGTCGCGCTCAGCCCGAATGTCTCGGCCGAACAAGGTTTGGGAGGAGAAGCGGCCGCGCGAAAAGGGGGCGAGCGAACTTCAAAATCAATCGTGGTGGCCGGCGCGCGGGCGCAATTCAACCATTACACGCTGGATGGAATCGAGAACACCGACCCCAGCTACAATCTGTATGCACTACGCCCGTCCGTAGAGTTTCTGGAAGAGTTCAAGGTGGAAACAGGTGTCTATTCGGCGGAGTTCGGTCGCGGTGCGGCACAGATCAACGTGGCCACCAAGGCCGGCACCAACACGCTGCACGGCTCCTTGTTTGAATTCCTTCGCAACGACAAGTTCGATGCCAAGGATTACAAGCAGGTCGGCGCCAAGAACCCATTCACGCGAAACCAGTTTGGATTTGCGGTGGGCGGTAAGTTGATCAAAGACAAATTATTCTTCGAGTCGAACTTTGAGACATTGCGCGAAGAAAAGACGCTGCAGGGGCTGACCAATGTGGCGACGGACAAGATGCGGGCCGGCGATTTTACCGCTTCCGGGCGCAACATCTTCGACCCGCTAAGCCGCGTGTTTTCCACCGACGCAAATGGCAACCTGAAAGCCCTCTCCGCCCTGCAGTTTCCGAACAATGTTATTCCACCAAGCCGCTTCAACCCCGTCGCCCTCAAGCTACTGGAGTTCTATCCCAAGGCGGTCAGTTCGAGTGACAATATTCTTGGAAACTTCACCCGCCAGCGTGTGCGCCCTATCACCTGGGAGCAATTTAACCAGCGGATGGACTATTTGGAAAGCACGAAATCCACCTGGTTCGGGCGGCTCAGTTGGGGCGACGACGATTCCAAGGAGGTTGCCGACTTCGCCGATCAGGAGGCCAATATTCTCACGAAGACCTGGCAAACCATGGCCTCCAATATTCGAACCCTGAGCCCGTCGCTGGTGAATGAGTTCCGTTTTGGCTGGACGCAATTCAACAACGATCAGCAACGGTTCTACGCGACCAAGCGCGACGTGACGGGAGAACTGGGCATCAAAGGGTTGGTCTCCCCGGTGCCGCTTTCCTGGGGCACCCCCAGCATCGGGCTTGGCCTCGGGTTGACGGGATTCGGAGAGCAGGGAAATGGCCCATTTGTGGGGCGTACGTCCATTTTTCAATGGATGGATAACGTCTCCTGGATTCACGGCAAGCACTCTTTCCGGTTCGGCGGGGAGGTACGGCGGGACCGTTTCAACGAAACAGGCAACGCGTTCACGCGAGGCAGCTTCGGTTTCGGGGCAAGTGCGACTCAGGATCCCGTTCGTAGGGGTGTTACCGGGCATCCGTTTGCCGACTACTTGCTCGGCGAGGTGCTGACACCCACCCGCGCGCGGACGTTTTCCAATGGTCTGCTGCGCGCGCTGCCCATCGCTCTGTACGC
>JANXXV010000505.1 GCA_025350445.1 Bryobacteraceae bacterium
CTGGATGAGTCTGATTTTTGCCGGTCTGCTAACCGCAAGTGGCTTAGCAGCCGAAATCGTCGTGAGGATTGGACCCCCTCGCCCATTGGTCGAAAGGCGCGGCCCCTCGCCCGGCCGCGGCTATGTCTGGACAAATGGATACCACCGTTATGACGGTCGCGCGTACGCCTGGAGTCCAGGAAGTTGGCAACAGCCTCCGCGGGAGCACGCTCGCTGGCAGCAACATCGTTGGCAGAAACGCCACGGCGAATACGTCTTCCAGGAAGGCCGCTGGCGCTAGGCGCTACTCACTGAACCGGAAAAGCTGGGCGGGCTTCCGCCTAGTCTTTTGCCACTCTTTGATCGGTTTCACAATCGCTTTTTGGATGACCTTCCGCCGGAAATTTCTCTTGTCCAACGTCTCGCCCAGGATTGCTTCATGTACCAGCTGCAGTTCGCTGAGCGTAAATTTGTCAGGCAACAGTTCGAACCCCACGCCGGTATAGTCCAGCTTGTTCCGAATTCGCTGGTGCGCATACTCAACAATCTTGCGATGGTCGAAAGCCAGCGCCGGAATCCGTGCCAGGGGAAACCACGCTGCGTCCGCGGCGTCCGTTCCCGCACGTAACACCTGTGTGTGCGGAACCAGCGCATAGTACGCAACGGTGATCACCCGGCCCCGCGGATCGCGCTTCGGTTCGCCAAAAGTATAGAGTTGCTCCAGATAAACCTTGTCCACGCCAGCCTCCTCGCGCAACTCGCGAGCTGCCGCTGCATCCAGCGATTCCTCTTCCAGCACAAAGCCGCCCGGCAGCGCATAGCGGCTCTCAAACGGCTTCGCCAAGCGACGGATTAGCAGCAGGTGAAGACTGCGATCGCGAATCGTGAAGAGCACGATGTCGACGGTCACCAGTAGTTTTGTCATCGGCAACCCTTTTACGGAACGACCAGACTTGCTTTCTCCGGCGCAATGCCAATGCTCCCCATGGCGCCGGAGTTGAAGTCCAGATGATCGGCTTCAATGCCATCGGAGAAGATCACGCCGCCTGATGGCATTTGGGATTCAACCAGCAGCGGTGAATCCCGCAACAACGTGCCCGCCACAATCCCAGCCTGCGAATGACGGCTAACGAAAGGCTCACGAACCACGAAGAACAAGCGCTCTTCCTCCCACTCCATGCGGATGGGAGCCACCGGCAGCGCGCCAAGAAATGCCAGGATGCCGCAGGCCTCGTTAAAGATGGACGAGAGCCAACCCGTGCTGCCCGCCCCGGTAGAGACGATGATCCCGCTGGAGGAATGATGCTCACTGTTGCCGCCGTAGCGGACCCCGTAACGCGCCGATGCATGCGACCGCGACCCTATAAAAAGGTCGTTAAAGGCAACCAGGCGCTGGCCGTCGTTCAACTTCGCTTCCGCCATGGTGACGGCCCGCACGCGGGATCTACCGGCAAGCGTGCGGCCCAGGTGCGCCGCAAGATCGGTTGGCCGGAAGGGCAGCAAAATTCCATCGAAGCGTTCAGGGTCCGGATTCACCGCCAGAATCGGTTGCCCCGCGACATATTTCGCCGTGTTCGCCACCAGCCCATCCTGGCCCAGCGTCACCACCACATCCTGCGCGGAGAAAACATACGTCGGGACCATTGATCGGTCCATTACCTGGATCTTCAGCCCCACCTCGATCGAACGCCGAACCGTCTCCAGAGCGCGTTGATACGCGTCGTGCTCCAGCATGTAGGAGGAGAAATCTCCACCCGCGTGTTCGATGTAAAACTTCGCTTGCGCTCGAGTATTGAACCGTTCCACAAGTTCTTCCAGCCGCGTCTTGCGTGTGATCAATACTAGCTTGTCGTACACAGCGTTACCCTCGCGGCGAAGCGCTGCCGATAAGCGTTCTTAGCAGATCGGGCGAGATGTTGAGTTCGCCAATCTTCTGCGCATTGGATGCCAGTTCCTGAAACGCCATGGCGATCGTGTTGCGGGAATCGCCGCCTTGCGGATTCAGCATCATCAGCACACGCCAATCCAGACCCTGCACAGGTGTCAACATCGCCTTCAGTGAATAGGCGCGGCTGTCGGCTTCCTTGCGGTCATTCTCAACCTTCTCATCGGTCAGCGCGGCCCGCTGTTTTTCCAACGCAATCTGCGCTTCGAGCTCGCGCTCATGAAGTTCGCGCTGCTTCGTCTGCACCAGCAGCTCCGTTTGCAACTCGTTCTATTTAATGCGGCGCTCCTGCTCAATGGCAGCGTTTCGCCGTGTGTACACAGCCTCATCAGCCCTTCTGTTCAGTGCCTCGCGCGCTTCCGCCTCCAGCGCTTTCGCCATCTCCGGCGTTGGCCTCAAAGAGAGCACCGCAAGGTTTAGAATCTCAACGCCAAGCTGGACCACTTCCTGGCTAGCCTTCAACCGGTCCAGAACTCTGGCGGTCAAGCTGTCGCCGAAGACCAGCGCGTCGCGCAGCGCCAAGGCTTGGATCTCCGCCCGTGCCAGTGTTTGCAAACTGTAAATCAACCGGTCCGGCAGCTTCTGATACTGATCGCTGGTGTAGCGGCCCTTCGCATCCAGCGTGAAGTCCAGCATCGCGGCCGCCTTCTTTGGGTCGGCAATGCGGTAGGTCAACTGGCCCTGCACGGTCAGCGTTTGAAAGTCGGCCGTGGGTTCATTAAATACAAACGGAATGTTGGCGCTAGCCAGCGGAACGGAAACCAACGACGACGACGGCTCAAAATAGAAAAACGAAAGTCCCGCTCCTTCGCGCGCTAGTTTGCCGCCGGAAAAGTGAAGCACGTAGTCGGTAGGACTGGCCTTGCGGTAGCGAATGCCAAACATTGGGAAACCTCCTTGGGTGTCCATGTGACACTATTATGGTGTATGTTCGACACTTAAGTCAATAGAAAAATGTATGGCCGCAGAGCCGCCCCGGCTATTGCTAGAACCTCAACCGCAAAGCAAACTGAAAACTCCGCGAATCGTTCACCGAAGTAATCTGCCCAAAACCAGCAGCCGGATTCCCCGGAAATGCCCCCGCCCCAAACACCCCATTCCGGACAAGATTGTTACGCCGGTTCAGCGCATTGAACGATTCCGCAATCCCCTCCAACCGCAATCGCTCAGTAAGCTGAAAAACCCTGCTAACCCGAGCATTCAGACTAAAGAAATCATTACCAATCCCCACATTCCGGCCAATAAAAGCTCCATCTACAACAGGCCGCCCCGCCGTACCCTGCACCGTGGTGACGCCCGAAGTCACATTCAGCGGCAGCGGCGAGTAATACTGCAACATGCCGCTAAGTTGAAAACCATGGCTAATCCGCTTCCACGCTGTATTCGCCGGGTCCATCGAAGAATGCACCGCCCCATCGAAAACCACCCGATGCCGCTGATCGTCGTCCGACCTTCCGTAGTCCCGCCAGATATTGAAGTTGTCGCTAGGTCCGCTGAAGAAGAACTCACCCATGTTATTCAGCGCTTTCGAATACGTATACGAAATCCGATAGTTTCCCCAACGCACCGGCCGCTGCAAAAACGAAACGTGCAGGCCGTCGTAGTGGGAATCCCCCAGCGAAGAATACTGGCTGTTGTTCGCAAAGACAGGGTTAGGCCGGCATCCGTTGTTAGTTCCCGCCGCCACGCAGCCCGGCACGTTCTGATTGATTGACATAAGCAGGTGAAGCCCGCGCAGATGTTGGTACCCGGCGCTGAACGTCCCGCCGCTCCCAATCTGCTGTTCAATCTCAAAACTGCCCTGCTGCGAATAAGCATTTTGCAAGTGCGCATTCACGGTGGTGAAATTCACCAGCACACCGGCAGGCAGCGCAGTGCCGGGCAGAATAGCAGGGAAAACCGGAGCGTCGGCCTGCGCCAGTGAAAGCCCGATGCTCAGCTGACTGGTGCCCGTGATGGCTGTCGAATTTCCGCTGGACAAGAGCGCATTCGCCACCGACCGCAGCGGTACGCGGTCATAGAAAACTCCAAAGCTGCCGCGAACTACCGTCTTCCTCGACGAAAACGGCGACCACGCAAAACCGGCACGAGGCGAAACATTATCTGTATCGGCCGCGATGCTCTTCAGGTATTGCAAGTCGTAGCGCATTCCTAAATTCAAAGTCAGCCGCGAACTGATCTTCCACTCATCCTGCACGAAGAATCCGATATTCGGATTCGTCTGCGGAACCACTGTGTTTCCGAAAGTCTGCGTGAACCCTGCATTGTTGTAAGTCCCAGCCAGGAAATTCGCCAGCGAAGAAAAAGCATAGCTGCCGCGAACAGACCGCGGGAACGTGATGGTGACATCGTTATAAAGGAAGTCCACGCCGGCGCGCACCGCATGCGCTCCCGCCTGATGCGAAACCGTATCCACAATCTCGTACAGCTTATTCAGCCGCCCGGTGGGTGAACCAGACAGCGTGCCAAACGAAGCAACGCCGGAAATGCTCACCGCCGGACCAAGCGGATCGCTCGGCAGCGCCAGCAGATTGCTATGCGTGAACTGCCCCCGCGTCTCATTCACAGTCCGCGGCGACAGCGCAAAAATATTCGTCATCGCAATCGTCTGATCGGTGTTGTCCAATCCCGCCGAAGCCGTGGCCGCACTCAACGCACCGGCGCCGCGCGAGTTGCTGCTGTTCACGTCATAACGGCTGTAGCGAATACTGAATTGATCTCGAGCGCTGAACTGGTGATCCATCTTCGATAGAAAATTCACATTGTGAACCGGGCTTGAGTAAAGCCCCGTAGCAATCTGCGCTCCCGGGTACTTTACTGCCGCCAGCCTGCTGTTGATCGCCGCCACATTCGCCGGTGCAATCGTGATCAGGCCGCTCTGGTTCAGCAACCGCTGCTCGAAGTTAGCAAAGAAAAACGTACGATCCTGACGCACCGGCCCGCCCAGGCTAGCGCCATACTGCGTCTGCGTTAGCGGAAGCTTCGTATTGGAAAGCGGATTAGCGGCATTAAAACGCTGGTTACGAAAATACCCATACAGATCGCCGTGCAAAGAATTGGTGCCGCTCTTGGTCACCATGTTGATGTAGCCGCCCAGCGCTCGGCCCAACTCCGCCTGACCTCCGGAAGTCACCACCTGAAACTCATGCACCACGTCCACTCCATAGAAGATGCCGCTAAGCCCGGCCGCATCGTCGTTTGCCGAAAGACCGTCCACAATGAAGTTGTTGGAAAAGTTCCGTTGGCTGCCCACGGAGATGCCCTGTCCGGGAACCGCGGACGTTTCGGCAAACAACTGATTGCTGGCTGTATTCGTAGGCGAGACGCCGGGAATCAGCAGCGCCAGGTCCAGAAAATTCCGTCCATTCAACGGCAGGTTGCTAACCTCGGTCTGCGACACCGTGCCCGCAATCTGGCTGCGCGCCGACTCCAATACAGCCGCCTCATCAACGATCTCAATCTTCGTTTCCGCCGACTCGACGGCCAGCGAAACGGGTAAATCAAACGCGGCGCCTACGGTGAGAGTCAACAGCCGCATCACCTCCGCGAAGCCCTGGTGATGCACCGTCAATTCATAAGGTCCAACGCGAAGGGTAGAGAACGCGAACCGCCCTTCCCGATCCGTCCTCGCCCTGTTGATCAGGTTAGTTTCAATCTGCCGCGCGGTCACCAGTGCGCCTTCCACCACCGCACCCGACGGGTCTGTAATGCGGCCACCGATGCTCGCGTTGTTAACGCTGCCCTGCGGCGCAGCAATCGTCACAAAAAGTAATATCAATATGAGAGCTTTCATGAATACAATTCCTTTCCGGTTCAATCTCAGCGACGCAACGAGGAAATCAGAAAAGGAAAGGAGGAGGTCTTTGAAGCAGTACAATCTCAGCCGCCCGCCGTTTATCCGAAGAATCAAACCGGGTCACGCGCATTGCCCTGGGCGGAGCGAAACCCAAGACCACACCGGCAACCGCGGGAGCCGCCACAGCCCCGCCACTCACAGCCGGACGCCACCCGCAATCTTTAGGACACGAAGCGGTTCCCTTCCAGGAAGAACCGGTGTCGTGCGAGTGCTTGCAGCATCCGCTCTTCGTCCGTTTGCAACAGCTCATGCCACAAGAGGAACCTGCGTTCCGCGCGTACGAAACGAACCCAAAAAGCGACGGCAGAAGCAGGACGAGCGCCATCATTCCCGTAACCGCAAAGCGGAGACGGACGCAAAGCATCAGCCGAATGGAATTCCAAATGGAGTGCACGATTCCTCAACAAGCAACCAAACTAACTAGGCCGTTGCAGTGGAGGGTGGAGGGCGTTGCTGAAGATCGTAAAAAGCAAAGGCAGAAGCAGGAAAGATAGGGCGGCCATTCAGGACAGCAGCCGCATGGAGTGCAGCTTCCCAGACACGAGTCCGGAAGATACCAAACCCGGCAAGGGCAATCCCGCCGAGAGAAACCGGACAGCAATCGGAGGCGCACGACACAGCAGCAAACACCGGCCCGGCAGGCGCATGGTGAGCTTGATTCCTGTTGCAACAAGACTTGCCCTTAGTGCGGCAGCAAGCCATGCCTGCAGGCGCGGAGCTAAAGGATTGCGCGGCCAGCGGGGCCAAAGAACCGAACGAAAACAACAGCGCCAGACATGCGGCAACCAGACAGCGGTTTGATCTGCGGAGTTGGAGTAGACGCGACATCCCTTATCCGCCGAGTATACCCCATGCGTTGCCGTCACTCCTCGACCGGGTTCCGCGGGAAGTGATGAGAGCAGCCGATAATTTCGGTGTCACAGCCGAGCCGGACATTGCGTATCGCGAGGCTAAATGACAATCGCTGATCGATGTGAGGGGTGCCTTTCCGTCGGCGGACAAGGTGGGTGATTTCCTGATCTTCAACATCAAGTCACGGTAGCGCTTTGGCCAACAGCCTACCGTACCTCTTGGTACTAAATTTCGGTACGCTCACCCGGATTTGCCTCGCTCTAGTGTGCCGTCCCGGCTAATTCCTTAGAACATGCTACTGGGCACAAGGTGGGGCAGACACCTTGTCTGCGCGCTCGCCCCTCGGCGGGCGCTCTTGCTCCCGTCGTCAACTCTTACGGGGGACAGGACACTAGTTACTCCCATTGCCTCCACTCTCCCCGATCATATTCCTTGCGGGTACTCGAATCCAACGAAGAATTCGAACCTTGCGTGAGCTATTCCACGCACGGCGCAGTGATCGCTCACGCGACGAACCACGACCGCTATCGCTTGATCGTTCGCTTGGATCTTGCTGAGAATGCGATGTGCTTCCTGGGACTGGGTAGCCGGGCTGCGGCTGTCATTAGAAGCATGATGAATCGCGATCTATCGGCGGAGGAACACGCGCTGTTTCAACTATTGGCCGGCTTGGTTACGGGGTCCGAAGACCGAACTGTGAAAATACCGCCGGCGCCACAGTACGCGATACTTCGTTATCCGCTGAAGAGCAGCGGTATGAAACAGACCGAACTCGCCGAACTATGGGGTGCGGGCAAAGGTTATACATCCGGAATCGTAAACGGCAAGCGGCCCATCCCCAAAGCCCAGGCGAACTTGCTGGCCCAACGGCTTAAGGTGTCGGTTGCGTAGTTTCTGTGATGATTGCGGAGTCACCACGAATTTCAGGAATCGCCTCAGTCAAATCAATCGCATACAGCTTATGTCAAGTCACAAGAACCCCAATCGCCATACAATAAGGACAAAGCGGCACGAGTTCCAAACGTCCGGAACACTGCCGCGCCGGAGGGCGAAATTGCACGAACAAACCGCGCCTGGGCATCGCTGCCCGCCGTCGAGGCGGGAGAAAGACTCCCTGTCTTGCCAAAATACTGCTTATCCCATTCATCCCATTTATCCCGGCCCAATGTTTTTTCCGGGCGCAACCCAACGAGACCCGCTTCTCCGGCCGCTCCGCCGAACCTTTTGTACCAACGAACCCACCGCGCAGCCTTTTCTCGCTGGGCGATTTATTCGTTATCCCATTCATCCCAACCAAATATTGACACTGCCGGACGACGGCTTTCGCCAATCTATTCCCGCATCCGGTTTTGTACCAACGAACCCACCGTCGTCTTTTTCCGCACCCATCGCGTCTCTAGCAAAGGAGCCAACTAGTTGATCTTCCGGGAGGTCGAGGACCGCGACTTAATCACCAAAGCCCGCCGAGGCGACGTCGAATCCTATAACTTGTTGATTTCCCGATGGGATAGGCGCATCTTCAACTATCTGCTGCGCTTGGTAAAAGATCGCGAAGATGCCCGCGACCTGGCCCAGGATGTATTCCTGAAGGCTTATCAGAACCTGAACAAGCTGGAAGACCCAACCAAGTTTTCGCCATGGCTCTACCGGATCGCTCACAACGAAGCCTATTCGTTGCTTCGCAAAAACCGCCCGGCAACGGAAATGGGCGAAGAGCGCGCGCAGTCTATACCCGGCCGCCGCATGTTGCCCATCGAAGTAGGACTGGCCGTCTCAACCGCCCTGTCGCGGCTCACCGACGATCAGCGGGAAGCAGTCGTTCTAAAGATTTATGAGGGGTTTAAGTTCGAAGAAATGGCCGAGATCCTGGCGTGTCCCGTGTCGACAATCAAGTCGCGCCTCTATACCGCTCTCGACCTGCTCAAAGAATCGCTGGCTCCTATTCAATTGCGGGGTGTGGAATGAGTTGTTTACCATTTGATCTAAAAGATTACTTTTTCGGCGAACTGTCACCGCAGGACCGCCGCACCGTCGATCTCCACTTGCCCTCCTGCCCGAAGTGCCGGGAAGAGCTCGATGCCCTGAATCTCACCCGAAACGCACTGCTGATGGTGCGCCATGAAGAGCCGCCCAGCCGCATCGCGTTCGTCTCCGACAAGGTATTCGAACCGCGCTGGTACCAGTCGCTCTGGAACTCCGGCCCGAAGCTCGCCTTCGCTTCCTCTGCAATCCTCGCCGCCGCAATCCTGGTCCACGGCTTCGAGTTGAACCGCCGGCCGGTCCCGGTCGCACAGGCCCCGGCGCAAACGCAACCCTCCATCACCGAAGGCGAAGTAGCCACGCGCATAGAAGCGGCGGTGCAGAAAGCGGTAGCCGAGAGCGAGGCCCGCCAGACAGCCAGACTGCAGCGGGTATCGGCGCAACAGAAGAAACTGGAATTCGATTACAAGGCCCAAATGCTTCAGGTCGAAGATAGCTACCGGCTACTTCGCCGCAGTATCGGGCCAAACTATCGAGCCGCCAATCTCATCACCGGAGAAGGCCAATGAAACTCCTCGGCGCATTAGCAATCCTCGCCGCATCGTATACCCTGATACACGCCGCCAGCAGCACAACACCCCGTGTCTCCCGAATCAGCGTTCAGGCCATGGAATACAGCATCGACGATAAAGTGACGGGCTTCCAGATTGACGATCCCATTCAGATGGTCGGCGGCACCCGCGGCATGTACATCAACGGTTACGGCGTAGTCTTCACCTCGGAAATGGACCTGGTGGCCAACACGTTAGTCTCACCATTCCGCCCGCAAGTAACCAAGGAAGACCTCGTCAAGCTTAAACACAAGAAGCAACAGCGCATCGTTATGCTAAGACAGATCATGCGCACCATGTTGATGTCCACCGCCGCTTCGCTCGACGGCGTCCCGGTCAATGAACAAGTGGTCCTGGGCGTCACGCTGCACTACTACCCGTGGGAAGATTCCGCCGGACTCCCCCGCCAGATCGTTATGCTCGCGCCGCGGAAGCTTCTCATCGAAGCCATGAAAGGCGACCCGGCCATTCTCGAAACCGGGCTCCAGGTCCAAGAGTACTGATGCGTCTAGGGGAGCTGCTAATTGAGCGTCAACAGATCACTGAAGAAGATCTGGAGCGCGCTCTGGAACTCCAGAAAGAGCGCGGCGAAAAGCTTGGGAAAATTCTAGTAGACCTGGGCTTCATCGCCATGCGCGACGTAATGGCCGCGCTATCAGATCAACTTGGTGTCCCTCTCGTAGTGATTGAAGGCCCGCCTGCGGTATCCCCGGAAACGGAAAAGCTGTCCCCGCGCTTCCTCCGCCAGTTCCGCTGCCTGCCCATTGCGCTTCACGGCTCCAGCCTCACTCTGGCCATGGCGGATCCACTGGATTTCGAAACCATCTCCGCCGTCCGCAGTTCCACCGGCCTGAAGGTCGAACCAGTCCTAGCCCTGGAACAGGAAATCATCGACGCTGTAGAGCGCCACTACGGAGGCTCGGACAAAGGCACCTCGGATTTTGAGAGCGATACCGCCCAAGCCTCGGAAGACCTCGAACACCTCCGCGACATGGCCAGCGAGGCTCCGGTCATCCGCATGGTGAACGCCATGATCGCCCAAGCCGTGGAAAAGCGAGCCAGCGACATCCACATTGAACCTTTCGAAAAAGAATTCCGCATCCGCTACCGCGTGGACGGTGTTCTCTATGCACAAGAACCTCCTCCACGGGAAATGAAGGCGGCCATGATCTCCCGGGTGAAGCTCATGGCCAAGCTCAATATCGCCGAGCGACGCCTTCCACAGGACGGCCGCATCAAGGTGAAAACCCTCGGCCGTGAAGTGGATCTACGCGTCTCCACGCTGCCCACGCTCTACGGCGAAAGCGTAGTAATGCGCTTGCTGGACCGTTCCGCCGGCGATTTCTACGACCTGGAAAAACTCGGCTTCGACGCTCACATGCTGCGGCGCATGGAATACTATACGTCGCTCCCGCACGGCATCTTCCTCGTAACTGGACCGACGGGCAGCGGCAAGTCCACCACATTGTACTCAGCCCTGAAGCGCATCAACAAAGCCGACAAGAAGATCATCACCATCGAAGACCCGGTGGAGTATCAGATGGACGGCATCAATCAACTGCACGTCAACACGCAGATCAATCTCACCTTCGCCGCCGGCCTCCGCCACATCGTCCGCCAGGATCCGGACGTCATCATGGTGGGTGAAATCCGCGACCGCGAAACCGCCGATGTGGCCATCCGCGCGGCGCTGACAGGCCACTTCGTGTACTCCACGCTCCACACCAACGATGCACCCAGCGCCATCACGCGCCTGACGGACATGGGTGTAGAGAACTACCTCATCACATCGTCGCTGGTATCCGTGCTGGCTCAGCGCCTGGTCCGCGTCATCTGCAAAAACTGTCGCGTGGAAGCCGAGATGCGCATGACCCCGGACGGCGAGCTCATCCAGACCTACAAAGGCGCGGGCTGCGAAACCTGCTTCGGATCGGGATACAAAGGCCGCGTAGGTATCTTCGAACTGATGGAACTCAACGAAGAGATTCG
>JANXXV010000521.1 GCA_025350445.1 Bryobacteraceae bacterium
CGACGGAGTAGGCTTCGCCCCAGCCGTCGATGCCCTGGTCGGTGATGACTTTGACGAAGCAGAGATTGCGTCCGCCTGCATTCACCAGGAATGTTTGAATGTCAGTGATCTTGAGAGCCGGCTTTCCGTTGTAACGGGGAGTCGATTGGGCCATGGCCTGTGCTTGCAGCGGGAGGCCGATGGCTCCGGCTTGGAGAAAATCGCGGCGTTTCATGTGGGGATAGTCTATACCATCCGGTTGAAGCTTGCGCCGGGCTTAGGCTTTCCGTTTGGTGGCGAGGGGCCTCAAGCTGTTCAGTGTCACCTTGTTTGTTGACAGCAGTAAACACATTAGCTTACAGCCGGTGAGTGAGTTCAAGCGTTGGCTTAAACAGAACGGATGTCAGTTTAAGGCTGGAGCCAACCATGAGAAAGTTATCCGGGGCGCGTTCAAAAGTGTCATTCCCCGTCATGGATCTAAGCAAATCGCACTTGGCACCATGCATGCCATCAAGAAGCAGTTGGGCTTATAGGAGGCACGAAATGTACAGATATTTGGCGGTTTTTGAAGCCTGTCCCGACCTACCAGGATCTTACACCGTGACATTTCCGGATGTCCCGGGGGCCATCACCCAAGGTGAGGGGATCGTCGACGCAAAGGCAATGGCGCAGGACGCGTTGGAAATCATGCTGGACGATTACGTGGAACGGGGAAAAGATCTTCCGAACGCGAAAACGAAGCGTGGCAAGGGCTCCTATTGGATCGAACCGTCTGCGTTGGCTCAAATTAAATTAGCGTTGTATGAAGAGTTTCGCAAGGTACGCATTTCGAAAACAGAATTAGCAAGAAGAATGGACATTGCCAAGCAGCAGGTTGACCGGCTGTTTGCACTTCAGCATTCCTCCCGGATCGAGCAACTGGAGGCGGCTTTCCGCGCGATCGGCAAGACAATTGCGATTTCGATCCAGGACGCCGCCTAAAGGGCTATTATTGTTTGGCCGGCTCGATTTGGACGAGCGGTTCCGCCGGCGCGGGCGGTTTCGGAGGGCGCAGCAGGCGCTTGGGGAGCTTCGATAAATACGCGAGGCGTTCCACCAGCGGCAGCAGGTTGCGCACGGTACGGCCGTGGAAGATGAGGCTGCCCGCTACCAGGATGGGATGTGGAATGGTGGTGCAGCATTTCGAGCAGACGTCGATTTCGCCGGCGCGGTTCGCCACGTGCAAACGCCGCATGCGCTGCATGGCTTCCGAGTTCCAGATATCGCTGAGTGGTGCGTCGCCGATGCGGCCCACCGGCGCGCCATCAAGCATGTAGCTTTGACAGCACGGATAGACATCGCCGTTGTGCTTGACGTACATGGGGCCTCGCCACAGGTAGTGACAGGGATGTTTCCAGTCGCTGGCGGCATGGCCGGAATCGGGGCGCATGAGGTTGGTTTCGTCGGCTTTGACGCGGACTTGATCCACGCCGGGGACGTTACTCCAGAAGCGAACGAAATCATCCACTTCATTCCAGTTTCGTTCCATGCGGACCATCTGCGCAACCACCTGCACCTTGGCTCCGCGCTCCTTCTTCATGCGGGCGAAGCGGACGAAGTTGTCGCGGACTTTTTCAAAGCGCGCGCCTTTGCGGTAATACTCGAACGACTCTTTTGTGCTGCCATCGAAGCTGAGAGTGATGTGTTCGAGCGGCGTGCGCAGGATCTTGTCGCAGGTGGCCTCGTCTAACAATGTGCCGTTGGTGGAAAGCAGCGTCGAGATCTTGTGGCGGTCGCAGTATTCGATGCGTTCGAAGATTTTGTTATCGAGAAACGGTTCGCCCAAGCCGATCAGCATGACGTGTTCGGCGGAGTGGCCGGCATCTTGCACCAGACGCTGAAAGATGGCGTCGGTCATGTCTTCTTTCGGTTGCTTGTGCGTTTCGCGCGGGCACATGGGGCAGTAGAGATTGCACTTCGCCGTCGTCTCTATGATGAACTCCACCGGGAGCGCGTTGAGCCGTTGTTTGCCGCGAAGATATCCCCAAAGAAGTTGGGCCCGATTCCATGCACGCATGCCGTAAGCTTTAATTGTAGCGGGCACCCGCGGGCGGGAATCAAATTTGCAATGACGATGGAACGGGTGGCGGTGCTGAATGAACGCGACGTGCGGGCTGGCGCTGCGTATGTGCTGTATTGGGCACAGATGAACCGGCGGGTCGCGGTAAACCATGGGCTGGCGTTTGCGGTGGAGCGCGCCAATGAGTTAGGTCTGCCGGTGTTGTATTACGAAGGGCTGACGTGCACTTATCCTTACGCGAACGACAGGCTGCACACTTTCATCCTGGAAGGCGTGCCGGATACGGCGAAGCGGCTGGAGAAACTTGGCATTGGTTATGTTTTCTATCCGCGGCGGCGCAGGAGCGATTCCAACGATATTCTTTACCGGTTGGCCGCCAAGGCGGCGATGGTGGTTACTGACGACTATCCTACGTTTATCGCGGCCCGGCACAACACAAGCGTGCCGGCAAAGATCGACTGCCCCTACTACGTGGTGGATTCCAGTTGCGTTGTGCCAATGAGCCGGATGGAGAAGCGCGAGTGGGCTGCCTATACGATCCGTCCGAAGATCAACCGTCTGCTGCCTGATTACTTGAAGCCTTTCGAAATGCCGCCGGTGACGCACAGGTACGACGGCGCGGTGCCTGAGTTTCATGTCGCGGTGACGAAGGACTACATCGCGGATCTGGTGGCATCTTGCGAGATCGACCATACTGTGCGTCCGTCAACGGCTTTTCGCGGAGGCAGCGAAGAAGCGGAGAAACGGCTGTCGCACTTTGTGACTAAGAACCTGCGGAAATACGCGAGGGAGCGGAATGAACCTTCGGCGCACGCGACTTCGAATCTGAGTCCGTATCTGCACTTCGGGCATATCTCATCGCTGCATGTGGCTTTGCAGGCGCGGGCCTATGCCGAAGAGCACCAGTTGGTGGCGAGCGAGTTTCTGGAAGAGTTAATTGTGAGGCGTGAACTCTCGTTCAATTTCGCACGGTTTACGCCGAACTTCGATTCGCTGGAATCCCTTCCGAATTGGGCTCTGGCGACGCTGCACAAGCATGACAAGGATAAACGCGACCCGGTGTTTACCGCGCGGCAGATGGAGGGATGCGAGACGTACGATCCGCTGTGGAATGCCACGCAGACGGAGTTGCTGCTGCGCGGGAAGATGCACGGGTATTACCGGATGTACTGGGGCAAAAAGATTATCGAGTGGTCGGCTACGCATGAAGACGCGCTGCATTTCATGATTGCCATGCACGACCGGTACGCGCTGGATGGGCGCGATCCGAACACCTACGTTGGCATCTTGTGGTGCTTCGGACTGCATGACCGGCCGTGGGTGCAGCGCCCGATTTTTGGACAGATCCGCTACATGTCCTACGACGGAATGAAACGGAAAACCGGGGTGGACGCCTATATCCGGGAGATTGAATATGTCGAGCGGACAGGTAAGGAGCTGCTATGAACATCACGCTGACTGGGGCATCGGGCTTCTTGGGAACGCGCTTGATCGCGCGATTGCTGCAGGACGGGCACACGCTGCATGTGCTGGGACGCAAGCGGAGCGCTTCCCTGCCCGCAGTGGTGTGGTTCACAGAATGGGACGCGATGAAGGGACCGGCGCCCAAGGCGAGTCTTTCCGATGCCGACGCGGTAATTCATATGGCGGGCGAGCCGGTGGCGCAACGTTGGAACGA
>JANXXV010000553.1 GCA_025350445.1 Bryobacteraceae bacterium
GCCACTCGGGGTTTCCGGGCGGACTGAGCGAGATTCAGGCGAAGAAAGTTCGCGCAACACGCCCCATCCGGATGGTGGAGCAGGCCATTGCAGGCATGCTTCCCAAGACCAAAATGGGGAAGCAGATGTATCGCAAGTTGAACGTTTATGCGGGCGATAAGCATCCTCATCAGGCACAAAAGCCCGTCGATCTTGCCGTATGATTCGGCAGTCTAATGACGGCGGTTTCAAAGAATAAGGGGAATTAGATAGTGGCAGCTTTAGTACAACACTTGGGAACAGGTCGGCGGAAGACGTCGGTAGCGCGGGTGTTTCTGCGCTCCGGCAAGGGCACCATTACGATTAACGGCCGCGCCGGTAATGAGTATTTCACCACCGAGTCCAGCAGGGCCATGGTGCGTCAACCGCTTCTGGCAACGGAAACGGCTGAGAAATTCGATGTCATGATCCTCACCAACGGCGGCGGCTTCACAGGCCAGGCCGGCGCAGCCCGTCTAGGCATCGCACGGGCGCTGGTGGAATTCAACGCCGAACTGCGCGGCAAACTCAAGCAGCTCGGTTTTCTGACCCGCGATCCCCGCAAGCATGAGCGCAAGAAGTACGGCCAAAAGGGCGCCCGCAAACGGTTCCAATTCTCCAAGCGGTAATGTCACGGGCGGCGTTCGCATTTCTCTGCAAGCGACACGCCGCCCAGCCATCCGTTTTCGACGTACACTTCCAACCCCCGGAACGCAAATCTCGCTAGGACCGCGTTCCGGGACCGGTCCACCCGGACCGAACATTAAGGAGTTATTTTGCCATCTATTTCAATGAAGGAATTGCTCGAAGCCGGCGTACACTTCGGGCACCAGACCAAGCGCTGGAATCCAAAGATGAAGGAATACATCTTTGGCGAACGCAACGGGATCTACATTGTAGATCTTCAGAAAACGCTCAAGCTGTTCAAGGATGCCATGCGTTTTGTCGGCGAGCAAGCCTCGCAAGGCAAGAACGTGCTCTTTGTCGGCACTAAGCGCCAGGCGCAGGAAGCCATCGCCGAAGAAGCTACCCGCTGCGGCATGTACTACGTGAATCAGCGCTGGCTGGGCGGCTTGCTCACCAACATGCTTACCGTGCAGAAATCCATCAAGCGTTTGAAAGCGCTGGATGTGATGGCCACCGAAGGTGGTTATGAAGGCCGCGTGAAGAAAGAAGCCGGCCGCATGGAACGCGAGCGCAAGCATCTGCAAACCAACCTTGCCGGCATCAAAGACATGCCCGGCTTGCCCGATCTGCTGTTTGTCATCGATTCGAACAAGGAAGCAATCGCGGTGAAGGAAGCCCGGCGTTTGGGTATTCCGGTGGTCGCCGTGGTGGATACCAATTGCGATCCCGACGAAGTGGATTACGTGATCCCCGGAAACGACGACGCGCTGCGCGCCATTCGCCTGTTCACCAACAAGATCTCGGACGCCGTTGTGGAAGGCCGCGCCCTTGCCACCGAGCACGATTTCGTAGTCGAGAAGATCGTCTCCGACGAAATGCCGCTTGAGGATAGCACCGAGTACACGCAGTACCTCGATCCGAAGTACGCCGAACAGCTGATGTCGGAAGGCATTTCGGACGAGGACCTGCCCTCCATGTCTCTGCCGCGTAAGCACACGCCCGAGACTGTAGCCAGCGAATAGTTCGAGGGCTGCGAATCCAGATCCCGAGAGGAAACGAATATGGTGGAAATTACCGCACAGCTAGTGAAACAACTGCGCGACCGTACCGGCGCAGGCATGATGGAATGTAAGAAGGCGCTTGTTGAGGCAAACGGCGACCTGGCTGAAGGGGAGATCGTGCTGCGCAAGCGCGGGATCGCCTCGGCATCGAAGAAGGCATCGCGCGTTACCCGGCAAGGTGTCATCGGCACTTATATCCACCCGGGCGCGCAGTTGGGCGTGATGGTGGAAGTGAACTGCGAGTCCGATTTCGTCGCCCGCACGGACGATTTTCAGGAACTGGTCCATGACATCGCCATGCAGATTGCCGCCGCCGATCCGCAATTCGTCCGCAAGGAAGAAGTAACGGAAGAGGCGTTGGCCAAGGAGCGCGACATTTATCGTGCGCGCGCCGCCAACGAAGGTAAGCCGGAGAAGATGCTCGACAAGATCGTCGAGGGCCGCATGGCCAAGTATTACGAAGAGGTCTGCCTGTACGAGCAGCCTTTCGTAAAAGAAAACACGATTACGATCGGTCAAATGATTGCCAGCAAGATCTCCAAAGTGGGCGAGAATATTGGTGTGGCCCGTTTCGTCCGTTTCAAGGTAGGCGACACGACGCCTGTTGCAGAAACGGAAGAGCAACCCGCGGGCGAGTAAGCAGGTATACAGTGGCAGCCTATTCCCGCATCCTTCTGAAACTGAGTGGCGAGGTGATGGCCGGCCAGGGTGGTTTTGGAATCGATCCCGACCGCGTCCGGGCCCTTGCGGCTGAGGTAGCCGAGGTAGCTGAAACCGGTATTCAAATTGGACTGGTAGTGGGTGGCGGCAACTTCTTCC
>JANXXV010000571.1 GCA_025350445.1 Bryobacteraceae bacterium
CCGAAGCGCTCGAGTGCCCGCCGCACCAGCTTCTTGCAGGCGTCGGGACTGGAGATCCGCTCGTTCATGTAGGCATCAGCGTTTTCAAATTGCCGAAGTGCCCATTCCCACCTACTACGGGAACGAAATCTGCTATGTAAACGGCATGAAGTATGCCCGCAACGTGTTCAGTGCCGTCCGGCGGTACCGGCAGACCTGCCGGTCGGTGCAGCGCCACCCCGAGTTCGCCGAATACTTCAACCACTATCCAATCAAGAAGAGCCGTGGCTCCAGCCATGCTTACGCGCATGATTTCGTAGGAGCGCAACAATCTGTTCTCGATATCGGCTGCGGCGAAGGCCACCTGGCCGAGGAACTCCAAAAGACCGGAAACGTCGTTACCGGCCTGGATGTTCTTGACCTCCCAGCGAAACCCGGGGTGTTCGAGCAATACATCCCGTGCGACCTGGAAAATGGGTTTCTAGCCAGCATCGAACATCTGCAGCGCCGGAAATTTGGACGCATTCTGCTGCTGGATATTTTGGAACACCTGCGTTATCCGGAAGTGATCCTACGGAACTGTCACCAGTTGCTTGAACCCAAGGGGCAATTGGTAGTATCGCTTCCAAACGTGGCGAACATCAGCGTCCGGCTGCTGCTGCTGCTGGGCATGTTCAACTACACGGAACGCGGCATCCTCGATCGCACTCACGTCCATCTGTACACGCGGCGCACCGCCAGGCATATGCTGGCTGACAACGGCTACGAAGTAGTGAAAGAGAAGATGACCGCGATGCCGCTCGAGTTGGTGTTCGGGCTCCCGCCCGAAAATCCGTTCATGCGCGTGGTCAATCTCTGCATGCGCGCCTGCTCCAGACTGATGCCGGGTTTGTTCGGGTATCAAATCATGTACGTGGCCGAATCTAAGCAAAACAAGTAGAGGATCTATTTGTTGCCGATTCCCCCGCGCAGATCATGCAGCACGCTTAACACCCCAGGCACAAGCGTAATTACAAAGAGTACCGGAAGTATGAACAGAATAATCGGGAACAGCATCTTGATTCCGGCCTTTGCCACCGCCGCTTCCGAACGCAGCCGCCGCCGCTGGCGCAACGAATCCGCATAAACTTTCAGCGCCTGCGACAGGCTGGTGCCGAACCGTTCGCTCTGCACAATCATCGCCGAAAGCGACTTGATATCCTCAATCCCCGTCCGCCGCACCAGTTGCTGAAAGGCCTTGCTGCGGTCCTGTCCGGCCTTCACCTGCATCACCACGGTGTAGAATTCCGAAGCCAATTCGGGATAAATATACTGCATCTCCTCACTGACGCGCAGTAATGCCTGATCGAGCGCCAATCCCGTTCCCAGCACGATGCCCAGCAAGTCCACCGTGTCGGGCAGCGCCTCCTGCAACTTGGTCCGGTACCGCTTCACCAGCCTGTGCAGCACCTGAGGTGGCAGCAAATACCCCAACAGGCCCGCCGCCATTAACCCGCCGAACTTACTGGATATCGGATTGTCGCGCTGCAGGTAGAGCATTCCGCCGAGCAGCAACAGCGCGAAGATCATCTGTCCGATGGCGTAACGCGCCAGTGCCTGCCGATTGCGGATTCCCGCCTGCGCCAATTCCTTCTCCGTATCGCCCATCCAGTCTTCGCCGCCCGGAATGAGACTGATGCCATATAAGAAGCGATTCACGAACCCGCCGCCGCCCTTCCGCTTAGGGGCTCGCGTGGACGCCACCATGGCATGCGCCTGCAATTCTTCCAGCCGGTCGCCCAGCGGGTCTTCCTTGTCCTGAAACAATTCCAGTCCAGACCAAACCAGCGCTACGAAGGTGCCAAAGGCCAACAGGAAGAATAAGGTTCCGAATAACATTACGCAGTCTCCTACAGCTTCGGATTCGCCAGCTTGCGAATCACCAGAATTCCTACGATCTCAGAACAGATGGCGTACGTCAGAAACTTGCTGCCGGTTTCGTCGGTGTAGAGCATCATCATGTACTCCGGTTTCAGAAACCAGAAGCCGATACCGACCACAATGGGCAGCGAGCAGAGCAGACCTGCCGACAGCCGTTGTTGCGCCGTGGCCGCGGTTAACTTGGCGGCAAGGTTCAACCGTTCGCGAACCAGCATCGCCAGATTCTCCAAAACGGTCACCATATTCGCGCCGGTCTGGCGCTGCAGGATCAGTCCGGTGATGAAGAACTTCAGATCGATTACGGGCACGCGGGTGCCCATGTTGTGCAGCGCGGTCTCGATTTGCGACCCCAGCGCCAGCTCTTCCAACACCTTGCGGAATTCCATGCGCACCGGATCGAAGGTCTCCTCCGAAATTGTCTCCAGACCAGCATGGATATTGTGCCCCGCCCGCATGGAGCGGTTGAACAAATCGATCGCATCCGGCAGTTGTTCCTCGAACTTCGCCAGCCGCCGGCTGCGTTTGAAATTGATATAAGCGATGGGAATCGCTCCGAGCCCGATAGCGAGCAACACCCGGAGGAAAAACATGGAGACGAAAAAGCCGAAGACAATGTACGCCGACACCGTAATTAGAATCACCAGCGTGAACACTTCAGCTGCACGGTACTTGAGATTCGCCTGATCGATATTCATCTGCAATCGCCGCAGCACTCCGATCCACGAAACGAAATCGCCCAGCGCCGCCAGGGGCCCGCGCTTTTCCCGCTTAAACAGATCCGGCGTGGATCGCGTGCGCACACCGCTGCGCGCCCGTAACTCGCGGAGCCGCCCCGCGAGCAGCTCCTCCGATTCCTGTTGCGGCACATGCCAGGCGAAGTAGGCGGCGCCTGAGAGCGCCGCGCCGAAAATCACAAATGCGACCAGAACGAACATCTACTTGTCCTTGACTTCCATCTGTTCACTGAAAATAGCCTGCGATAGGTGTACACCGTAAGATTTCAACCGTTCCATGCAGCGCGGCCGGTATCCCGTGGCCCTGAATTTACCCACAGCCTTGCCCCGCGCGCTCATGCCGGTGCGTTCAAACACAAAAATATCTTCCATGTTGACGTGTTCATCTTCCACGTCCGCCACTTCGCTGATACTCAGAATCTTTCGCGTTCCATCGTTCAGCCGGCTTACCTGAATCACGATGTGAACGGCCGAGGTCAACATCTGCCGTACCACTTTATCGGGAATACTGGAACTGGCCATCATCACCATCGTCTCCAGCCGCGAGAAGGCATCCCGCGCGGAATTGGCGTGGCAGGTGGTCATCGACCCGTCGTGGCCGGTGTTCATGGCCTGCATCATGTCCAGCGCTTCGGCGCCGCGGCATTCTCCGATGATGATGCGGTCCGGCCGCATACGCAGGGCATTGATCACCAGATCGCGCTGCGTAATTGCGCCCGCGCCTTCGATGTTCATGGGACGCGTTTCCAGCCTGACAATGTGCGATTGCTGGATCTGCAGTTCGGCCGTATCTTCAATAGTGACGATGCGCTCTTCTTCCGGGATGAAACGCGAAAGCGTATTCAACATCGTCGTCTTTCCAGCGCCCGAACCGCCGGACACCACGATATTCAGACGCGCCTCGGTGCAACCGGCCAGGAAATCGAGCATTCCAGTGGTCAGCGTTTCGTTCTTCAGCAGGTCTTCGGTGGTCAGCAGTTTCTTTCCGAAACGGCGTATGGAAAGGATCGGCCCAAGCAGGGAAAGCGGCGGAATCACCGCGCAAACACGCGAGCCGTCCGCGAGGCGCGCATCCACAATCGGCGAGGAATCGTCGATGCGGCGGCCAATGTTCGATACGATGCGATCGATGATCATGCGCACATGCGCCTGATCCTTGAAGCGGACGTTGGTCTCCACCAGCCGGCCGCCGCGCTCCACGTAGATACTATCGAAGCCGTTCACCATGATGTCACTGATGGTGGGGTCTTTGAGCAGCGGCTCCAGCGGCCCCAGGCCAAAGACTTCGTCCAGCACTTCCTCGATGAGTTTCTCACGCTCGGCCACGGTCATCGGAATCGACTCATCCGTCACCAGCCGTTCCACCACGTTGCCGATCTGTTCGCGTACGCCGTCTTTGTTCAGCGCACGCAGTTGGTCGGGCGAAAGGGAATTCAACAGCTTCGAATGAATCTGCGTCTTAACGACGAACCACCGGTCCGCCCCGCTCGCGGGTCTGACCATCGGGCGAGTGCCCATCTTAGAACGCCTCCGTCTTCATATCATCAATCATATGGCTTAGGACCCCACCCTCACGGCAAGCGGCCCGGTCGCGCGTGGCTCGGACCTTGAGGGACTGGCTGGTTCATCATGAGTTTCAGGCCGATTTTGCCACGCTCTTGTTGATGCCCGTCGCTTTGTCCACGAACGAGCGGAACGCTTTGTCAAACTCCGGCGCCGTTTGCCGGTCGGCCACCAGCGGTCGGGCTTTGTTCACTGCCGTCAACATGGCAGGGGTCTCCGGGATGCCGTAGAACACCGGCTGATTCAGCGTCTGCTGGATTTGTTCCAGGCTGGTATAGTTTGGGTTGTTCCGCTTCTGATAGCGGTTGCAGACTACCCGAAGCTGATCCTGGCTGAAACCCATGCGCATTAGATAAGCGATGTAGCGCTGCGCATTGCGGATGGTGGGGAACTCCTGGGTGACTACGAGAAAAATGATGCTCGAGGCCTGGAGCGCGCCGAGTACGATTTCGTCCGAGACTGCGCGCCCGGCGTCCACTACAATCGATTCGTACTTCTCAACGAGAAACGTTCCGAATTCGCGGAACATCGCTTCCGAGAAATAACCCCGCTGTTCCAGGGCGTCCGGCGGCCCCACCAGAAAGAAGCCCAACGGGTCGCGCGTGACGAAGCCTTCGAACAGCGCCTGGTCCATACGGGAAAGATTTTCGCCCACTTCCTGCAGCGTATACTGCGGCGCGGCTCCCAGCTGCATCGCCACATCGTTTCCGATCGCATCCAGGTCGATCAGCACCGACTGCTGCTTCCGCTGCGCCAGCACGGAGGCGAAGTTCACCGCGAGGCTGGTTGTGCCAACGCCGCCTTTGGT
>JANXXV010000578.1 GCA_025350445.1 Bryobacteraceae bacterium
TAAACACTTCCCGTCCGAATGATCGAAATCCTTTTCCTGGAAGTAACCAGTAGCCTCTCTTTTCCGGGCACGTAGAAGGTTCGGGTGATCGACCGCAACTATCGGCGCGACACTTAATACCGTGTATCGAAGTCTGAAGGCCTACTCGTGACCGCGTCGGTCAGTCTCCAATTCTCTAGAGGACGTAGAGGAGATCGTCCAAAATTCTTCATCGCCAAACGCCAGTTCTGTGTCACAATGATAAATTTCCCGTGAACATGCACCAATCAGCTGTTGGGCCAATCTCCTCCGATCGCCCACTCAAAATCCGCGTGCCGCAAGCCGCACCTGTCGAGCCGCTCCTCCGCCGCAGCGAGTGGGTCCTCGTTCTCTACTTCACCTACACCGCGCTTCTCGCCGTCCATGTTTCTCTCCCGCTCGCTCAATGTGCCGCCGCCTTCGCCATCCCGGCCCTCCTCATCGCCCTTGCTTACGCCGATGGATTCAACCTCCGCTTCGCCACCAGCGTGGTTCGCGACTGGCTACCCGCCCCCCTAATCCTGCTCGCGTACTGGCAGGTCGATTGGTTCTATAACGCTACCTATCTTCGCGACCTCGAGCGCTCCTGGCTCACTTGGGACCATGCCATCCTCTATCAATACAGGCTCCACATTATTGTCGAATCCGCCGGTTCCGCCATCCCGGCAATCCTCGAAGTCTCCTACACACTGGTCTATGCCCTTCCGCCGCTCTGCATCGCAGCCCTCTACTTGTGCCACCGCCGCAAGCGGGTCGACGCGCTTCTGTTCCCCTTCCTGCTGGGCATTTTATTCACGTACGCACTGCTGCCGCACTTTCCCTCCGCCTCCCCGCGGCTCGAATTCCCTGGGCAAGACCTCCCCGCTTTCCTCACCATCTGGCGCAAATTCAACGTCTGGATACTGGACCGCGGCGACATCCACACGAGCGTCTTTCCCAGTGGCCACGTTGCCACTGCCTTCGCCGCCGCGTTCGCGATGATGCGCGCCATGCCTGAAAGGAAGTGGCTCGTTCGCGGCCTCTTCATCGAGGCACTCCTGGTAACCGTAGCCACAATATATGGCCGCTATCACTATGCGGCCGACTGTCTGGCCGCCTTGACGTTGAGTCTCGCTGCCATCGCGAGCGCCGTGCTCTGGGAACGTTGGCCATCTGTCCAGCCCGCATGGCGGCGCTGGCGAACGGCTCTCGGCATGGCCGCCATCGCGGTCCTCACTGCGAAGTCAGCCCAGTCCGGGACGACCTTACAGCAACAGCGGCCCCCGGTAACCTTCACCGCTCGCCTTGAAACCGATATCTCCACCTACTCCTCGCGGCCCGGCGATCCCATTCGCGCCATCGTCATCGCGAACGTCCTTGACGGCGATCGCATCGTGATGCCGCAAAACAGCATCCTATTCGGCCAGGTCCGCAAGCTCACCAGGATCGGCCGCGGCTTCATCCACGAACGTGCCTCGCTGAAACTCGAATTTAACGAATGGCAACAGCCCAGCGGCGAACGTCATCATTTGGCCTCGCGCATTGTCGATGTGGATAACGCACGGGAAGAAATCACTTCCGGCGGCCGCATCCGCGGCATTCTAGCCGCCGGCGGCGCTCCCGGCTTCCTCCTCGGAATGTGGAGCCGTCCGGACACCGCGGTATTGGCACGGACCGCCGCCGGATTCGCCGGCGTTTCCCGCTTCGTCTGCCAGCGGGCGCAGTTCAGCCCCGCGATGATCGCCGGCGTGATCGCCCTCCGGTTTGTGGCTGTGCCGTGGCCGGATGCGGAAATCCATCTGCCTCCGGGAACCGAGTTCATCGTAGCTGCCACAGGTCTATCCGCAACCCGCATTCCGCAGCCGGAAACGCAACCGGAGCCACCCTCTGAGGCCCTTACCGCCATGGCAGCCTCTCAACCGCTCTTCACCACCCGCGGCGCCGGTTCGAAGGCGGCCGACCTGACGAATCTGCTTTTCCTGGGCTCGCGCGAACAGATAGTCGAGGCGTTCACCACCGCCGGCTGGTCGCCCGCGGAGCCTCTTACGCACCGCTCCGCGCTCGCCGTCTACAAGGCCATCTCCGCCCGGCGCGGCTACCCCGCCGCCCCCATGTCGACTCTCCTGCTCGAAGGCCGCCAGCCCGATCTGAATTTTCAAAAGACCTTCAACACAGTCGCTAAACGCCATCACATTCGTATCTGGAAGCAGTCGGCGCAGGTGGATGGGCGCGACATCTGGATCGGCGCCGCAACCCACGACATCGCCATGCGCTTCCGGGAATCCGGCAACACGTTCACTCACCGCATCGACCCGATGGTCGATCGCGAACGCACCAAAATCATCGACGCGCTTACCTTCGAAGGTTGCTCGGAAAAGATCCAAATGGTAGACCGGACTCTCACCACCAAGCCACTGGGCCGCGATATTGTAACGGATGGCCGCCTGGCGGCAATCACGCTCAAGAAGTGTGAAGCAACCGCCTTCGAAGGCACCGAAATACACCCTCAACAGCCGCGCACCGCAGGCGGACGATTCATCAGCAGGCTTGTGTTGGAGGGCCGCTACGCCGTTCTTCGAGGCAATGTCTACTACTGGACCTATCGCGCCGCGCGGCGCGCGCTTGCCGGGTCCATCACCAACCAATCGGTAAATAACTCTCTCCTGCTCCAGTAGTTGGCCTCAACTACAAGCAATCTAAGCAGAGCGACAACGGCTGTCCAAATGCTCTAAGAAGGCCGGCGCCAACAAGGAGAAGTATGTTGAAGAAAACCTGGATGAGTCTGATTTTTGCCGGTCTGCTAACCGCAAGTGGCTTAGCAGCCGAAATCGTCGTGAGGATTGGACCCCCTCGCCCATTGGTCGAAAGGCGCGGCCCCTCGCCCGGCCGCGGCTATGTCTGGACAAATGGATA
>JANXXV010000589.1 GCA_025350445.1 Bryobacteraceae bacterium
CGACGGAGAAGAGGTTCTCATCACCGGCATCATGGAGCACATCGAAGAAGCCGGCGTTCACTCCGGCGATAGCTCCTGCGTTCTGCCCGCTTACTCACTGGGCAAGCAGGAGATCGAAACCATCAAGACTTACACGCGCAAGCTGGCTCTCGCGCTGAAAGTCATTGGCCTGATGAACGTGCAATATGCCATCAACAAGGAGGGGAAAGTGTTCGTTCTGGAAGTGAACCCGCGCGCGTCCCGGACCGTTCCTTACGTCAGCAAAGCGACGGGAGTGCCGCTGCCAAAGATCGCCGTGGGACTGATGGTCGGCAAGAAGCTTTCCGATTTCGCCGAACTATTGAAAGACGCCGTGGACGGAGTGCTGGTGGCTCCAAAGTTCTTCGTGAAGAGCCCGGTCTTCCCGTTCAGCAAGTTCCCCGGAGTGGACCCGGCATTGGGTCCGGAGATGCGTTCCACCGGTGAGGTGATGGGCGTGGGCGAGAACTTCGGCGAAGCATTCGCCAAGGCCCAACTCAGCGCTGGAACGCCGCTTCCGGAAGGCGGCACGGTGTTCTTGAGCGTGAATGACCGGCACAAAACGGAAGCTGTTGAGATTGCCAGGCGCTTCTCGCAATTCGGGTTCGACTTAGTGGCCACCCGCGGCACCGCAGCCGCAATCCAAACCGTGGGCCTTAAGTGCAAGACCGTCTTCAAGGTGAATGAAGGCCGGCCGAACGCGGTGGATTTGCTGAAGGCCGGCGCCATTCAACTAGTCATCTACACCGCGACCGGAGCCCATTCGTTCACTGACGAGAAGGCGATTCGGCGGGCGGCTGTGGCGTATCGCGTGCCTTGCATCACCACGATGAGCGGGGCAAAAGCCTCGGCCGAAGGCGTCGCATCCCGGCAGCGGGACCCCATCCGTGTCTGGAGCCTGCAAGAGATTCACGCCGAAGCAAAGGCTACCGGATCCATATAGTCACGTTCGCCGGGCTACTCTTGGTTCCTACCACTAGCGAGACCGGCACGGCGCCAGTGGGCGCATCGCCGGCAATTCGGACGTTCACCTGGAAGACACCCGCCGTCAAACCAGGCGCGGCGCCGGCGTAATCCACAATCGCCTCGCGGCCCGCAATCAGTACCTTCACGGGAAGCACCGGTTTTGGCAGCGGCGCCACAGCGGGCTTGCCATCCACGCCCAAGGGCGTTGTCTGCCCCTCGCCCGTTGCGTAGAGCACTACCGTGGAGCCGCGCTTCGCCGGGTTGGCCTGCGTATTTACCGAGCCGTCCTGATTCAACAGCGCGGCAGGACCCTTGCCCGAGGAATCGAAGGTGAAGAGTGCCGGCACCGCCTCCACCACAGGCATCAGCAACACATTGGTGTTCTGCCCGTTGTAGTTCACCGTGATTCGTGTGGTGGTTTTGCCGGCAACCGAGTAGGGCGCCACGGCGCTGATCTGGTTCGGAGACACGTAGATCAGCGGGGCGGCAATCCCGTCAAAAAACACGCGTGTATCGGCGAGTACGGTGTCCAGATTCCTTGTGCCTGGGTTGATACGCGATCCAACCAGCGAGTCCGGCCCGAACTCGAGCCCGAAGATCGTGATGATCTCGCCCGGAGAAACCCCGCCATTCAACAGAAAGTTGGCCGCGCTCACGGTGCTGTTCCCGGTAAGTTGTTTCGGAGCCGCGAAGTTCCCGTTGACGATCTTCTGGTCATCCACCGTTAGAATTCCAGGCGCCGCCGCACCGCTCAAATCGCCGGACCAGTTCACGAATTTGAAGTTACCGGCGGCAAGCGGCAAAATCCGCAGCTCCGTCCCCGCGTCATAATACCCGCTGTCCTGCAGCGGCTCCAGTTGCAGCGTCCCGCCGGTGATAGGGGATGTATTCGTCAGCACTTGATATTGCGTCTTAAACGCCGCCGTGAAGGTGGCCGGTTCCGCTGTAGCAGTTACCGTGTGAGTGACGTCGCCTCCATCGCTCCAGCTCTGGTAGACATACCGCTGCGTGCCGCTTTGACTCGGCTGTGTTTCTGCTTCTACTTGCAAAGTATGTGTGCTTCCGGATGTCCAGGCGAAGTTCTTCGGCGTGATGATTGATTTCCCGTCCACCATCACGTTGAGCGCCGGGGGGTTGCTCGTAACCTTCGTCAGCACGGAACGCGTAAACGAAGCATCATACTCCGTGAGGGGATCGGTGACCGCAAATCGCAGCGGATTCGGACCCACGCCGAAAACGGAAAAAAGCCCGAAACCGCTCCAACTCAGAAAGCTGTAGCCGGGGTTCGGCACGGCTGTCACTTCCACCTCCGTCCCATTGGGATAGAAGCCGTCGGGCGACGGCGGATTGTATTGCAGCGATCCCCCAACGCTGGCCACACCAAGAACCTTAATGTATTGCACAAAATTCGCGGTGTACACCGTCACTGCCCCCGATGCGGTGATCGAGTGAGACTGAGATCCCTCGTCGCTCCAGCGGGAGAACTCGTTGCGGGTGACACCGTCGGATTGCGCGGCCGGAACATTCAACGTGTGAATCGTCCCCGGCGCCCATTGAAAGACCTTAGGGGACGCGAAGGTTTCTCCGTCCACAACGATGCTCAGTCCGCTTGGAAAGGTCGTGATCGTAGTCTCCGTATTCGCATGGCCATACAGACGCTTCACTACGTCCAGATCGCCCGGTGACAATCCGGCGCGCTGGCCGATTGGGATCCCCATAGGGATCGACTGCATGACGGGTTCGCCATTGCGGGAGAAGCCGCTTGGGCTGTAGTGCATGATCGATCCAAAATCGTATCCGCCCAAATCATCCGCGCCCGAGAGTTTTTGGTCGTATTGTAGAAACTCCCGCTTGTCGAGATTGGCATAGATCACCTGAAGATAGAAATCACGGTCCTGCCGCGACTGCTCATGGTAAAGACCTACGGCATGTCCGATTTCGTGGATTGTATTGCCCAGGGAACAATCGTCCCCAAGGTTGATCGACTGCGCTCCGCCAATCATCCCGACGAAAGAAGAACATCCCGATGCTCTGCGTACGAATCGGACGTAGTTAGCCTCTCCAGTCCGGAGCACCAGCCGCAGCCGCGTGTTGTCGTTCCAATGCTGCACGGCGTCGCTGATGCGCTGCTTATTGGGTATGGCCGCATCAATCGAATACGGTACAATGCCATCCGTCCAACGATAGCCGTCTCCCGTGATCGCAATGGCTTCTTTAGCGGGAGCCTTGCCGCTCGCCAGGTTGAGAAGGATGTCGCCTTCCGCGACCGCCTCGCCGTCAACAACCTTGTAGTGGACTTGCGCCATTGCGCAACTCAGGAAACCGGCACAAAGCAATAGCCTCATCTCTCCATTAGACTCCCCCATTCGTTTGAAACAGACGAATTCCCGCTATACCCGCGGCGCCGCTCAGGACACACAGGTTAGCGTTGGCAGCGGTCACGCCGCCCAGCGCCAGTACCGGAATCCGCACCGATGCCGCCGCCCTCGCGAGGGTATCCAGGCCAACCGGCAACCCCTTGCCCGGGGTTGCGAAAATGGGCCCGAACACTACGAAATCGGCTCCTTCGTCTTCCGCCATCCGGACTTCATCCAAAGTGTGACAGGACACCGCGATCAATTCCACCAAGCCTCGAAGTGCACGAGCAGCAATGGACCCCGCCGGCAAATGAACGCCCCGCGCACCCGCCGCCGGCGCGATGTCGGCCCGGCTGTTCACCAGGATTGGAGTGTTCGTAAGCGCTACGGCTCTCCGCGTCAAATCTAGTAGTGCCTTGGCGCTCAGATCTTTCTCCCGAATCTGAATGTAATCCGCCGAAGCAGCCTGAATACACCGCAGTAATGGCTCAATACCACCCGCGGCGCGCCGGTCCGTGATGTAGTAGCGAAGCATTTACAGCAACCGCAGCGACCGCGCCGGAAACTCGATGGCCCATTCCTTGGAGTGCTTATTCCGCTCGTATTCGCCGCGCGGCATCTCCACATGCAAGTCCCCGGCGAACTCAAGCCGCGCGGCCTGCGGCGATTCAATCACACGCAAGAGTTGCGCCGGCATTTGATAAGACGCGAGTTTTCCGTCTTTTGGTACAGCCTTCAACTGCTGCGGCGCAACCGCAATGTGAATATGATCGCCGCGTAAACGGCCCGGATAATATTCGCCGCCGATGTCGAAATCCCCATACCGCAACACACTTGTATTACGAGACGGGTCCAGGGTCCGGATCTCCACCGGCAGAATGTTGTAGATGCCTAACAGCCGGGCGACGTCGATGTTCGCGGGGCGATCGCACACTTTGGCCGGTGGGCCGCTTTGCACCACACGCCCTTCGCGCAGAATCAGCATCTCGTCGGCAAGCTCAAAGCATTCGTCCATGCTGTGAGTAACCAGCAGCATCGGGATACCGAACTCCGCGCGGACCTGCCGCAGAATCTCGTAGAGTTCAGCTCGCAGTGGTAAGTCAAGCCCCGCTGCCGGTTCGTCCAGCAGAAGTATTTTCGGACCTCCAATCAGCGCGCGCGCGATGGAACAGCGCTGCTTCTGGCCGCCCGAAAGTTCGTGCGGTTTGCGTCCCGCCAGATCCGTCAGCCGGAACTTCTCCAACATTCCCACAATCTTCCGATGGCGTTCAAGGCGCGGCCACATCTCCGCTGCAAAGGCAAGATTGCGGCGCAGCGTCATGTGAGGAAACAACGCGTAATTCTGAAAAACGTATCCGCAGCGCCGCTGCCGCGGAGGAACATTCACGCGCGTTTGAGCGTCGAAGAGAATCTGATCGTCCAGCAAAATCCGGCCTTCACCGGGCCGCACGAACCCGGCGATACAGTCGAGCGTAAGTGTCTTGCCGCTTCCACTGGGACCGAACAGCGCAGTGATGCCGTTTGCCGCCGAGAATTCGACATCGAGCGAGAAGGCGGTGGAATCCGGTCCAGCGGGAAAATGCCGCCGTAGCCGCGCCTGAATCATCTGACGCCTTGTCGCACCGGAAGAAAACCGGAGCCCAGGCGGTTTGCCAGCGTCAGAATCAGCAGCGTCACCGCGGAGATTACCAGTACCAGCACGCGGGCCGTCTGGCCGTTGCCGGCTTCCACGGCATCGTAGATCGCCACCGCAACCGTCTGCGTGCGGTGTGGAATATTGCCCGCGATCATGATAGTGACGCCGAAATCGCCAAGCGCGCGGGCAAACGCTAAAGCCGTCGCCGCCAGAATCGACCGCCACGCCAGCGGCAGGCTGACTTCAAAGAACACCCGGAGCTCCGATGCGCCAAGAGTCCTGCCGGCTTGCTCGTAAGTGTGGTCCACACTTTCCAGGGCCGCACGAGCCGACTTGATCAATAGCGGGGCCGAATGGAAGATGGCCGCCACAACCGCAGCCTCAGCCGTAAAGACTAACGGGGAACCGAGGACGGTCTCGTGCAGGCGGCCGAGAATACTCTCGCGCCCGAACGCTACCAGAAGGTAGTAACCAAGGACAGTTGGAGGAAGCACCAGAGGAAGAGCCACGGCGGCATCGAGAATTTCCTTGCCGCGAAAATTGCGGTTCGCCAGAATATACGCGAGCGCCAGACCAAGACAAAAAGACAGGATAGTGGAAACCGCGGCGACACGGAGACTGAGCCACAGAGGAAACCAGTCAATCTGCATGAATCTATTAATTATAGGGGCATGCAAAAAAGTAGCGCGGGAAGAAGGCTTGCGGCCCGCCTCTCGCGCTGGAGGTTTCGTACAGGGGAGGAAATTTCAATTAGCTGTGGTTCTCAACCCGCAGTTCGTTTTTCACCGAGAACACACCCGACACGCCGTTGGCTCGAAGGTTCGCGATGTTCTTGTCGCCTTCATTCGCCACCACTCCGGTAAGCGTTACATTGCCATTCTTCACAATGATGTGGATGGACGGCACTGCGCCCAACGCGTACCGCTGCAGGGACGAAAAACCGTAAATGGAACGATACGTTGCAATGCGAATCCGGTTATCCATCGGCGAAAGCGGCAGTACTTCAATGTTGTTGATGACTCCAGTTACGCCTTCCAGGCGCTTCACCACATTCTCAGCGCTGGACTTCAATGTCGGGCGCGTTACCTGGCCCGTCAACGTGACACGCCCGCCGTTGACCTGGAACGAAAGGTCGTCAAAAAGGTTGTAATAGGGCAGCATCACCAGTTCATGCCGCACTGATTTTTCGATACTTGTCTGTGGGACAGCGATCTTGTCGCCCACCGAAGCCTGAACGAGTGCCGGCGCTGCAAAAGTCACACCAGCCAAAGCCATTGTCAAATTCCTAATTGTTTTTGTCATCACCAACTCCTTGCACTACATGAGATGGATGGATGGCAGCGCGGGTTTCAGCATTTACGGATCTTTACAACTCATTTACATTTGCGCGGGAAGTGCGTTCCACCAGGTCGGGGGAGATCAGGTCCGGAGCGGACGTAGCCCCTTTGTCTTTGATGCGCCGGGCGGTCACCAGGATGCGGGATTCCAGCGTGGCGGCTGCTTTGTTGTAGGACTCCACCGCTCGATCCAGATTTGCACCGATCTTGCTGAAGTGTTCCAGGAAGACCCGCAGGCGATCGTGAATTTCACTGCCCAGCGCACTGATCTCCTTCGCATTTTCGGCCACTTGTTCCTGACGCCATCCGTAGGCCACCGCTTTCAGCAGCGCGATCAGCGTGGTCGGGGTAGCAAGAATCACGCGCTGATTCACGCCATGCTCAATGAGTCCACCATCCTGTTCGAGCGCCGCGCTGAAGAACGCTTCGCCCGGCAGGAACGCAACCACGAATTCCGGGGCGTTCTCAAACTGCGCCCAGTATTCC
>JANXXV010000593.1 GCA_025350445.1 Bryobacteraceae bacterium
TTGAACTGCGGGCCGATGTCGCGCTCCGTATGGCGAATCTCGAGCAGATTTCCCCGGAGATTATCTCGAAGATCGCGCATATTATCGGCCAGAAGCTCAAATCGCTTGGGGAAGTCAGCCGCGAGTCCTACGGCGGCGTTCACGCGGTGGCTGAAATGTTCAATCGCCTCGACAGCAACAGCAGTAAAGATATTCTCGAAACCATCGAACAGAGCGACTCGTTTCTGGTCGAGACCATCCGGCACCTCATGTTTGTATTCGAGGATCTTCTTCTCCTCGACCAAGGCGGCGTGAAAGAGGTGCTCGCGAAGATAGATCGCAAAGTACTTACCATCGCTCTCAAGGGTACTAGCGATCAGCTTCGCGATCATTTCATGACCGCGATGTCTCAACGCGGATCAGAGATGTTAAAGGAAGATATGGATGCCCTTGGCCCCATCAAGATCAAGGAAGTGGAAGGCGCTCAACAGCAGATCATCGCCGTTGTGCGGCAGCTCGAAAGCGACGGGACGATCAGTTTGAAGGGCACCGTGGGAGAACAATATGTCGTCTAAGATTGTTTCCGGGAAAGCCGCCGGTCAGGCGGTGGGCATTCAGTGGCGGACCTATCACGCGCCTGGATCGCAAACGGACCGCGCGGAGCAGGCCGATCGTTCCGAGGTGCTGCAAGCACGCGTCCGTGAGCTGGAGAATCTGGTTGAAGTCCGCGCCAAGGAAGCGTATGCCCGGGGTATCCGGGAAGCCGAACAACAGGCCATCGCCCGCATCGATCCGGCCATTCAGCGTTTTGCGGCCGGCGCCCACGAACTGGCCGCTACCAGGCCCCGCGCCCGGCGGGAAGCCGAAGAGGACGTCGTGATGCTGGCAGTGGCAATTGCGCGCAAACTGCTGCACCGGGAAATCGCGGTCGACCCGGAGTCGCTGCTGGGGCTGGTGAAAGCTGCGCTGCAACGAATCGATGCGCGTGAACTGCACCGGATCCGCGTCAATCCGGAAGACGCCCAGGCGCTTGAAAAGGCATTGAATGGCCCTGCTTCGCAACGCCGGATCGAGATCTCAGTGGACCAGAGCCTGGAGCGCGGAGCGGCCATTTTCGAAACGACCCGGGGCAACCTAGATGCTTCCATCGATACCCAGTTGAAGGAGATCGAGAGAGGATTTCTGGATTTGGTGAAGGCAAGACGATGAGGCAAGAGCCACCGATGTTCGAACTCCGCCCCTACCTCGAAATGCTGGCCTCGGCAAACTCCTTTGTCTGGTCCGGCACGGTGACGCAGCTTGTCGGACTTTTGGTCGAATCGCAAGGGCCCGCCGCCGCCATCGGCGATTTTTGCGAGATCCGAACCGCTGGCGGCCGCTTGATCCGAACCCAAGTAATCGGGTTCCGGAATGGCCGCGTACTGTCAATGCCGCTTGAGGAGACCGATGGGCTTCAGCTTGGGGACGCCATCGTGGCTCGCAGCGAAGCGGCCCGCGTCGGTGTCGGTCCCGCGCTTCTCGGCCGCGTCATCGACGGTTTCGGCATGCCGCTCGATGGCACAGGGCCCATTCAGACGGACGAGAATTACGGCCTTTTCAAGGCTCCGCCGGGCCCTATGGAACGGGAGCACATCACCGAGCCTCTCACTACCGGCATCCGCGCCATCGATAGCTTGCTGACCTGCGGAAAAGGGCAGCGCATCGGCATCTTCGGCGGCAGCGGCGTGGGAAAAAGCACCTTGCTTGGCGCCATGGCCCGCCACAATTCGGCAGACGTCAGCGTGATCGCGCTCATTGGCGAGCGCAATCGCGAGGTCCGGGCGTTCATCGAACATGAACTTGGCCCCGAAGGTCTAGCCCGCTCGGTCGTCGTCGTGGCCACCTCGGACCGTCCGGCGCCGCTACGCATTCGCGCCTGTTTTCTGGCCATGGCGATCGCCGAGTATTTCCGCGACCAGCGCAAAAGTGTCCTGGTGGTCATGGATTCGGTAACCCGGCTGGCAATGGCGCAGCGCGAGATTGGTCTCGCCGCCGGCGAACCGCCCAGCCAGAAGGGTTACACGCCATCGGTCTTTAACCTTTTGCCGAAAGTCTTTGAGAGGGCGGGGAACTTCGCCCAAGGCTCCATTACCGGGTTCTTCACGGTGCTCGTCGAAGGCGACGATTTCAACGAACCC
>JANXXV010000636.1 GCA_025350445.1 Bryobacteraceae bacterium
GGTTTACGAAAATCTGAAATACCAAACGTGCAGCCCGCCATCCAGTCCAGCGGCCGCGAATTCCTCCGTCGCGACTTCTTCGACACCGTGGGCTTGCCCCCAACTCCCGAAGAACTCGAGCGGTTTACTCTGAACTCTCGAGCCCATAAAAGTGCCCAACTTATCGACTCGCCATTGCAGCGCCCCGAATATGCGTCATTCTGGACAGTAAGGTTTGAGGATCGGTTCCGCAATAACCCCTTGAACTACCAGGTCCCGTCAAAGGGGAAGTTCAAGGAGTGGCTCTTCGAATGGCTCGCCGAAGAACTCCCGCCGCTCAACCCCGCCGACCGCGCGCCGTCGGCCCTCGAACGGCTTTTGCTCCAATCCAAACCCGGCCAAGCCACTACGGGACACGCCAGCGTCCGCCCCGCAAAAAAGCACGTGGCTGCCACTCCAACCTAATTAACTGCGCAAAAAATCGCCTTTAGTATACCCCTGTTTGCGGGGATTCTCGCCAGAAAACACTTAGAGACTTGTATTTTTAGAGTACTAGAGTCCCATCACTATTAGGGTTCTCCTGATTGTTTGGCAGGTGACCCGCATTCTATGCTCAAGGCATGCAGCTTTCCTATCCGAGACGGATGCTTTGCCTTTCTCTTACGCTCCTTCAAGCGTTAACCGCTGCCGCGCCGGCGCCACTAACAGTTGTCCCGCCCGCACCAAAGGTTTCCGCCCAAGCCGCGGCCCGCTTTCTGGAGCAAGCTAGTTGGGGCCCCACCCCGGCCACGGTAGCCCGAGTGCAAAGCATCGGGTTTTCCGCCTACATTGATGAGCAGTTCGCAAAGACGCCCTCTACAATTTCCGACGCCGTCGCGGATGCAAAAGGAAACTATTCCATGCGGCCGGTCCAGCAGCAGTTCTTTGAAAACGCGGCGCAAGGGGACGACCAGCTCCGCCAGCGCGCCATGTTCGCCCTGGGCCAGATTTGGGTGGTTTCCGCGGTCAAGCTGAAGGCGCAGGCAATTCCACCGTATTTGCGCATTCTGCAAAAGGACGCCTTTGGCAATTTTGCCACATTGATGGCTGACGTCACTTTGAGTCCCGCGATGGGCCATTACCTGGACATGGTGAACAACGATAAGCCCAATCTTAAGTCGGGCAAGGGTGCCAACGAAAACTATGCCCGCGAAATTATGCAGTTGTTTACGTTGGGACTTTATGCCCTGAACGGCGATGGAAGCGTCAAGAAGGATTCGGCGGGTAATCCAATCTCCACCTACGACCAGGACCAGATTGAAGGTTTCGCCCGTGCCTTCACCGGCTGGACCTACGCTCCGCTTCCAGGCGCCGTCTCGCACTTCGGCAATCCTGAAAACTGGACCGCCCCGATGGTGGCTATTGAAGCGCATCACGATACTGACTCTAAACTTGTCCTGAGCGGCAAAACGTTACCCGCGCAACAGACGGCGGAGGCGGATTTGCAACAGGCCTTGGACAATATCTTCCATCATTCCAATGTGGGGCCGTTCATCTGCCGCCAGCTGATTCAACATCTGGTGACAAGCAATCCCAGTCCCGCTTATGTCGCACGCATGGCAGTTGTATTCTCCGGCGGCGCCAATGTCCGCGGTGATTTGAAATCTGTCATAAAATCCATATTGCTGGACTCGGAAGCACGGGAGGGGGACAGCGGGACTATCGCCTTGGGTGAAGGGCATTTGCGTGAACCGGCTCTCTTTCTTACGGGCTTGGTACGGGCTTTGACCGGCCAGGTGGCTGCTGTAAACAGCTTGACCGACTACAGCAACAACATGGGGCAGAACATTTACTTTCCGCCTACCGTTTTCAATTACTTCCTGCCCGGCTACGACATTGGCGGAACAACCATCAATGCGCCGGAATTTCAAATCCTGAGTTCGTCAACCGCCATGCGCCGCGTGGACTTCGTGAATTCACTGATCTATGGAAAAATCGGCGGCCTGACAATCGATCTAAAGACATTCGGTGGATTAACCGGTGCGACCGCGCCAACGGCGGAGGCCCTTTTGACCCTGGTCAACGATGCCCTAATGCGCGGCGCCATGTCCAAACAAATTCACGACACCATTCTCACTGCGATGAACGCGGCCACAACTCCGTTGGCAAAGCTGGAGGCGGCTCTCTATCTGGCGGCCGCTTCCTCTGAATATCAGATAGAGCGATAAAGGACATCGATATCATGGCAACCAGAAGAACTTTTTTGAAGGCGAGTCTTGCCGGATGCGCGGCCTCAAGTATTGGCCGCCTGGCTTCTTTGAACGCAATGACTCAGCCGGCAGGCAACTACCGCGCCCTGGTCTGCGTATTTCTGTTCGGCGGAAACGATAGCAACAATACGCTGGTCACCCTCGACACGGCAGGCTTTGCCGCCTACACCGGCATTCGCAAAAACCTGGCATTGCCGGCGCAGTCCCTGCTCTCAGTCCAGACGCCGTCGAAGGCCGTTTACGGCTTGCATTCTAGCCTGCCTGAATTGCACACCCTGTTTAACAGCAAGAGCGTGGCGTTCGTCGCCAATGTGGGAAGCTTGGTCCAACCGTTGACGCGGGCGCAATTTCTGTCTAATCAGGTGCAGACCCCGGCGAACCTGTTCTCCCACGCCGATCAGCAGGCGCAATGGCAAACTTCGATTCCGCAGGGCATCGCCACCTCCGGTTGGGCTGGGCGCGTGGCGGACGAGGTGAACTATCTAAACTCGCCGTCCACGTTTCCAACCTTTGTTTCCGTCTCAGGCAATTCCATCATGGGCACCGGCGATACCACACGGCCAGGCTCCGTGATTCCGGGTGCGCCCCTGGGCCTGTCCGGATTTGACACCTCCGCCGCGGCAGTGGCTCGAGAGGCCGCGGTGGGGAAACTACTCACCTTCGATAGCGGCGTCGCCCTTGTTCACCAGGCAAGCCAGACATTGTCTAACGGGATCAAGGATTCGGCAACTCTCTCCAAAGCGTTAAGTGGAGCCGCGGCATTAAAGACCGTATTCCCTGCCACCGGCATCGGCAGTCAATTGGCCGAAGTGGCCAAACTGATTCAGGTGCGCCAGGCGATGGGCATGAGCCGTCAGATTTTCTTCTGCTCTCTCGGCGGCTTCGACACCCACACCAACCAATTGGCTGACCAGATCAAGCTCTATTCGCAACTGAGCCCCGCCATGAGTGCGTTCTTCGCAGCCACTCAGGAACTTGGCGTCGACCAGGAAGTTACTACGTTCACCGAATCGGATTTCAGCCGTACCCTGCAGCCGAACACCGGAGGCGGAACCGACCATGCCTGGGGCAGCCACCATATCGTGATGGGCGGCTCGGTCAAGGGCGGTGATGTCTATGGCCAGTTTCCCGCAATGGCGTTGAACACCGGAGATGACGCAGGTGGAGAAGGACGCTGGATTCCATCCACGTCCATTGACCAGTATGGGGCTACCCTCGCCCAATGGTTCGGTGTAACTCCACAGCTCTTGCCAAAGGTGTTCCCCAACATCGCCAAGTTCAAAACGAACGACGTGGGATTCTTCGGCTGAACACTCTTCTAGTGTGCCGTCCCGGCTAATTCTTTACAACAGCCTACGGGGCGCAAGGTATCTACAACATCCTACTGGGAGCAAGGTGGGGCGGATGCCTTGTCTGCGCGCGACCCCTCGGCGAGCGCTCGTGCGCCAGTCGTCAACTCTTACAAGAAACCGAACACGCGCGGCGCGTGCTGGTGAGGTCCAGAAACTTCGGTTACGGGAAGAGAAGTTTCTGGATAGGGACCGGACACTAGTCCACCTCACGGATCGCAACCCCACCCGTAACCGTGAGCAGCGGTTGCCGGGTGGAACGGCGAAATTAAGATAGTTTCCAGGATCTCCGGTTCAGGGACCTATGGAGGCAACAGCGGTTAATGCCGGAAGTATGCACGACGCGGAACTTCCCCAAAATCAAGCCAACATCTTCTTCATCACTTCGCCATGAACGTCGGTGAGCCGGAAACGGCGGCCTTGAAACTTGAACGTTAACCGCGTGTGGTCCACGCCAAGACAACGCAGAATAGTCGCCTGCAAGTCGTGGATATGGACCGGATCGGAAACGATGTTGTAGCTGTAATCGTCCGTCTCGCCCACCACCTGCCCGCGCTTCATGCCGCCACCCGCGGTCCACATCGTGAAGCACCGCGGATGATGATCCCGGCCGTAGTTCGCCTCCGTTAGCTTCCCCTGGCAATAAACGGTCCGTCC
>JANXXV010000664.1 GCA_025350445.1 Bryobacteraceae bacterium
CGGCTCCGGAAGGCAGCGGACGGGAACGGTCCATTGCCGACGCCGTGAAACCCGCGCTGGCGCTTCTCGAAAAGCAGAGCCACAACTTCATTCGCATCGGCGGCTGCAACTCCTGCCACGCGCAAGACCTGCCCTCGGCAGCCAACGGCATTGCCCGCGAGCACGGCATCCCTGCCCCCGCCGTCATCCCGCAGCTTCCGCAAAGCATGCACACTCTGAATCCCGAGCGCATCATGGACCTCGTGGTCGTCGGTGTAACCGGCATGGGCTGGGAGATGTTCGATTTCGCAAAGAACGGCTTGCCGAGGGATGAGTACACCGATGCAACCGTACGCTATATCAAGGCAATGCAAACCCCCGAAGGCAATTGGCAGGCACTCGAAAGCCGCAGGCCGCCAATGAATACCGGCGTCTATCAAACCGCCGCCCTGGCAATCTACGCGCTAAAGAGCTACGGGCCGCCGTCCGAGAAGACCGACACCGCCAAAGTGATTGCCCGCGCCGCCGCATGGCTCGAAGCCGCCAAACCCGCCACCACCCAAGACCAGGCATTCCACCTGATGGGATTGGCGTGGTCGAATGCAAAACCGGCCACAGTGGCGACCGCGGCGAAAGCGCTTTCCGCAACGCAGCGCCCCGATGGTGGCTGGAGCCAGTTGCCCACCATGGGCTCGGACGCCTATGCCACCGGTCAGGCGCTCTACGCGCTAAGCGCCGCCGGCAAAATGCAGGCCTCCGATCCGGTCTATGCCAGCGGAGTGAAGTATCTGCTGCGCACCCAGGCCGCCGACGGCTCCTGGCACGTGAAAACACGTTCCATCTGGATACAGCCCTACTTCGAAAGCGGATTCCCGTATGGCCACGATCAGTGGATCTCCGCCGCCGGAACAAGCTGGGCCACCATGGCGCTGACCCTGACGCTCGAACCCCAGCGGATCAGCAGCATTACATCATCGCATTAGCTCGACGTGACTGTGCTGACCGTATCCCCGGAAGCTACCAGCGGATCAGCAGCATTACATCATCGCATTAGCTCGACGGCGGATTGCGGGTAGGGTGTTTGCGCAATCCGCCGAACATTCCGGATCCCGTCAGCGTTGTTTACGAACCCCGCTGGCCTGCGAACACCCACTCCCATGAACTTCGTAAGTACGAAGAGAGGAAATGAAATGCGAAAAATCTTAGCAATGCTCATAGCTGGAGTAGTCTTCTCAGCCATTGGACTCTTTGGGGCTGACAATTCGATTGGAACTTGGAAGCGTAATGTCGCCAAAACCAAGGCCACCCCTCCAGCCACAAACCCAATCACAAGCCTGACGATGGTGCGGGAAGCTTCTGACGGTGGGGTAAAGTCGACCGCTACGGGGCAAAGGAAAGACGGCGCGGCTATCAATTCCAGCTATACCGCCAAATATGACGGGAAAGAATACCCCGTCACCGATGCGCCGTGGGACACTATCTCGATTAAACAAATAGACGCCAACACCTTCACCACTGAAACGAAGAAAACGGGTGGAAAATACCATACTACTGGCCGAACGGTAATTTCAAAAGGCGGCAAGGCTATGACAGTCACCAACAAAGGCACTGACGCCGACGGCAAGCCCGTCAAGAACAAGATCGTTTACGAAAAACAATAGCGAACCGGCTCTAGGAGTCAGTCGGAGATAGAAAATGCTCTATGTAGAATCAACCGCTTACAGGGATTTTACATCGAAGAATTGTCCGTAAGTTGTTGATTCCAGGTTCATCGAAATCTATCTCCGGCAGACTCCTAGTTGCGTTCCACCACGATCTTCGGCATCTTCCCTGAGGGGGTTACCGGGGGCAAAGGCGGCAGCGGAGGCAGCGAGGCTTCGCCTTTCCGCACAATCACCGATCCATGGTCCGCATTCAGCAGAATCGCCGGCCCGTTGCCCGCTCCGCCCCGCAGCGAAGCCCCTCGCCCTGAGGTTTCCGCCCGAATCGGATCTCCAAATTCATTCTGCGTCTCACCCTTCTGCACGGTGGCCCGCAGATCGAACTTCGACCCGGCGGGCAGAGCCAGAGAAACCTGTCCATTGCCGGTCCGCACATCCATCTTCGACAACGGCGTGCGCATCGGCCTCAGATCGATATCGCCCCGCTCAATCGAAAGATCCAGACCTTGCGTAAAGTCCGAGATCTCAACGTCCTTCGAGCGCGCCGTAAGCTGCACCGGCCCCACCAGATTCGTCCCGCGGAAATAACC
>JANXXV010000690.1 GCA_025350445.1 Bryobacteraceae bacterium
CCGCCGGTATTCATCAGCCCGCATGCGGTCTTCCACTGCGTAGTAGCCGAACTCGTCGGTGGCGCCATAGACGAAGCCCTTCTTTACGCCGGCGCCGGCCATCCAGATGGAATAGCCGTAGGGATTGTGATCGCGGCCGTCTCCCGCCTCGGCTATGGGCGTGCGGCCAAACTCGCCGCCCCACACCACCAGTGTGTCTTCCATCAATCCATGCGCTTTCAGGTCCGTCAGCAGCGCCGCAATCGGCTGGTCCACTTGCAACGCGGTTCGCGTATGAAGCCGGATCAGTTCGTTGTGCGCATCCCAGCCCACCTCATTGCCAGGCCCATACTCGTGGTTGATCTGAATGAACCGGACATTCCGCTCGGCCAGGCGGCGGGCCATCAGGCATTGCCATCCGAAGTCGGCGGTCTCCGGCGCGTCCAGACCGTAGAGCGCGCGTGTGGCGGCCGACTCCTTTGAGATGTCGAATGCTTCCGGCGCCACCGTCTGCATACGGAATGCGAGTTCGAAGCTTTGGATGCGCGCCTCTAATTCCGGATCGTTCTGCCAGCGCGAGGTACTGGCGCGATTCATCTTCTGAATCATGTCTAATTCGTAGCGCTGCTGCTCGGCCGAGAGGCCCTGATTTTGCAGATGCTCAATCGGTTCTGAAATTTTCTCAAACGGCATGCCGCCGAGGCCTACGGCCGTTCCCTGGTAGGCTGCGGGAAGAAATCCGGAGCTCCACTTCTTCGCGCCGCCGTGGGACAGGCCCGGCTTCAACGTGATGTAGGCAGGCAGATTCTGATTCTCCGTGCCCAGTCCGTAGATCACCCACGATCCCATGCTCGGCCGGGTGAATGTATTCGATCCGGTGTGCAGTTGCAGGGTGGCTCCCCCGTGGGCGACACTATCACCCACCATGGACCTAATGATGCACAAATCGTCGGCGTGCTTTGCCACGTTGGGAAACAGCTCGCTGATTTCAAGGCCGCTTTGGCCGTACTTTTTGAACTCCCAGGGCGACTTCAGCAGGTTGCCGGTACTGCCTTCCGCGAACGTCAGCGGACGTTTGAAGGGCAGCGGCTTGCCATGATCCTTGATCAGCCTGGGCTTGGGATCGAAGGTGTCCAGATGGGAAGGTCCACCGTGCATGAAGAGGAAAATGACGCGCTTTGCTTTCGCGGGAAAGTGAGGCTGCTTGGGCGCCAGCGGGTCTGAAGCTTCAGCGGCCTTTAGCAGAGAAGACAGTCCCAGCATTCCGAAACCGCACGCGGAACGGCGCAGAATGTGGCGGCGCGAAGGTTGGAATGGCTGCGGCATCTATCTCCTCAATATACGTAGATGAAGTCGTTCGATGCCACCAGGGAGCGGCAGAAGCTGGTCCAGGCCAGAAGCCGGCCCTCATCATTCGACGGCTTGGCAGGAAAAGCAGCGATATACTGCAAGGCTGCGTGGACCTCGTCGGGCTTGGGTTCGCGGCCAAGGATGTTCAACCAGGCCCGGCTCACTCTGCCCGCGTCCGTCAATTCCTGTTGCAAAAGCTGCTTAGCCACACCGCGCGAACGGTCGGCCACGAATTTGCTGTTCATCATGTATAGCGCCTGCGGCGCTACGTTCGTTTGTGATCGATACTCCGTGCTGGTGGTCGCATCGCCGAAATCGTACAGCGTGAATAGAGTCGCCAGGTTCGAGCGCCGCAGGGCCAGATACACCGTGCGCCGGTTGGAATCGTCGGGGTGAATGCTCTTGCGGCCGTCGCTGAATTCATTGTCCGTGCCTTCGCCCTTTTGCAGCGATCCGCCCATGGTCAGGTCGAGACTTCCATCGAGCAACAGCAGTGAATCGCGAATCTCTTCTACCGTCTTTCTACGGATAGAGTATCGCGAGAGAAGCCGGTTGTCGGGGTCTTTCTCACGCTTCGCCGGTGTGGCGTCAGCACTCATTTGGTAGGTGCTGGAGAGCAGGATCAGCCGGTGCATCTTCTTGATAGACCAACCCTGGCGAATGAATTCCGCGGCCAGCCAATCCAGCAATTCCGGATGGCTGGGCCGTTCACCGGCGATTCCAAAATTGTTCGGCGTGCGGACCAGCCCTTGGCCAAAATGCCCTTGCCAGATTCGATTCGCCATCACTCGCGCGGGCAGCGGATTGAGTGGATCGGCCAACCAGTTCGCCAGTTCCATGCGGCCGCTGCCCTGGCTGATTGGCTGCTGCTGTTCACCGGCGAGAATCGTGGGGAAGCGCTTGGGGACTGTTTCGCCTTTCGAATCCGGGTTGCCGCGCAGGAACACACGCTGTTCCACTGGCTGATCTTCGGCCACTGCGCACGCGAACGGCGGCTCAGGCGGCGCGGCGTCCTTGATCTTCCGCAGTTCGGCATTCAGTGCGTCGATTTTCTTTCGGGCCGCTTCGGTGTAGATTTTTTCCGGTTCTTGAGCGGGCAGTGTCAACGGGCCTTTACCCGTGGCCACTTCGGTGTAGAAGCGGTTTTCTCCGGCCAGAAACTTCGGCGGAATTGGAGGCTTCTCTCCACGCGCACGTGCTTCTTCCGATCGAATGCGGAACTCTTCCTGCGCCTTCGTGCGCCGTGCCGCTTCGGCAAGGAAATCGCGCTGATAATTGATCGCTTCCGCTTCGGATTTGTACCAAAGTTCCAAATGCGGGCGGCGCTCCTTGGTGGGCTTTAGATAGTCCACCCAACGTTGGAGTAGAGCTTCGTCCAGCGAGGCGTCTTTTGCCTCTCCGCTTTGGTACACACGCCGCGCCGCCGTCATGTACCGGGCCATTTCAGGCGCGAGCAGATCGCGATACCGCGTGGCCTCAACGCCGATAACAGCGTCGATTTCTTTCTGCTTATCGGCAAGCCTCTTCTGATGCGCTTCGTATTCCGCGGCAACATCCTTGGCGACAAGCGGCGCGAAATAGAGTTTCGACACGGTGCCTTCAATCTGCGACAACTGTTTGGTACTGGCGAAAATCGAGGCGAGGGAATAATAGTCCTTCGTCGAGATGGGGTCGAACTTGTGATCGTGGCAGCGCGCGCAGGAAATAGTCAGTCCCAGAAAGGCTTTGCCGGCGACATCGATTTGTTCGTCCACAATGTCATAAAACATTTTCACCTTGTCTTGTTCTGCCACCAGTTTGGGTCCCAGCGCCAGGAATCCGGTAGCGACGATGCCGGCCGTGTTGACGTTCTGCCCGGCGGCGGGCGGCAGCAGATCGCCCGCGATCTGTTCGCGCATGAAGCGGTCGAAGGGTACATCATGGTTAAAGGCGTCAATCACGTAATCGCGGTAGCGCCATGCGTGCGGGTAGCGGTAATCCTCATCGGCTCCTGTGGAATCGGCGTAGCGTGCTACATCCAGCCAGTGGCGGCCCCATTTCTCGCCGTATCGAGGCGACGCCATCAGCCGGTCCACCACAATGGCTAAGGCGTTTGGCGATGGATCTGCGAGGAAGGCGCGGACTTCCTCTTCCGATGGCGGCAAGCCGGTGAGATCCAATGTGGCGCGGCGGATTAGAGTGAGCGGGTCGGCGGGTGGTGCGGGCGTGAGCTGGTTTGCTTCGAGCGCCGCCAGGACAAATCGATCGATGGGGGAGCGAACCCATGCCTGGTCGCTTACCGCGGGTAACGGCGGTTGTTGCAGCGGGCGGAAGGACCAGAAGTCTTTCTGCACCCTGGAGTAACCCTTCTTCTTGGTGACGCCCGAAACCGCTGCTTCATTAGCGCTCGCGGGCCATACCGCGCCCATTTTCACCCACTCGCGCAGTACGGTGAACTCCTCTTCGCTGATCCTGCCCGTAGGCGGCATCTTGATGCGCTCACGATACCCCGCCACTTGTAGCATGCGGCTGTTTTCCACGTCGCCGGGCACTACGATGGGGCCAGTGTCGGCGCCCTTGTGAAAGCCGGTGGAACTGGTGAGGTCCAATCCCGCTTTCCCTGTCTTCGGATTGTGGCAACCTTGGCAACGGTTCGCGAGGATTGGCCGGACTCGTTTTTCGAAGAACTCCGCTGGATCGCCCGACTGGCCAAAGGCCTGGCTCAGGAGAACCAACAGAGCGATCGTAAGACGTCCTAGCGTAAGACGACGTCCCATACTTTCGCCCTGCGGGAAGGGCCCTTGGGCCCATCGATGTATAACGTCACCACGTACTCGCCGGCCTTTTCATATTGATGAATGGGGTGCTGGTCCGAAGAGGTCTTGCCGTCGCCGAACTCCCATTTCCAGGAAGTAATCGGGCCGTACGATTCGTCTTTGAACGTCACCAGCCGCCGGTCCATATCAACAATCTGGAACGACCAGTCCGCTTCCACGGGCTTACGCAACGCCGCTTCCATCGGCATCAGCCGGAAGGCTACCAGGTCCGACGCATTTCCGTACATCGTAGTCTTGTGCGACAGATTCCAGAAGCCGCGGTAGGTCTTGGCATTTTCGTCATCGTAATCGAGCACCGACCAGGACATCCCGATGACTTTGTTTTCCCAGAGCTTCGATTCCACAGACCGCTGCGGGCCTTCATACGCCGCGTAATCGAATGGCGTGATGAAAAACTCCAATATCAACTTGCCGCTTTCGCCGTGTTTGAAATTGTAGTTGTAGGCGGCGTTGGCGTAGGGCAGGTTCTTGATCCACGGCGCGCAGCCCCACACCATGGTCCAGTCTTTGCCCTCGGCGGGCGTGAATATGTGATAGTTCTGCGCGTGCACGCCGTGGAAGGTGAAGTGCGCCTCGTTCGGATCGTAAGTCTTCAGCGGATGCATCTGCTTAATGAACGGTCCGCCTGACATGTCGCCATCCACAACAAGTTCAAAGATATCGTTGTGCAGATCCGTGCTTTTGAAGTCCCAATAATTGTCGTACGCTTCATACAGAAAATAGAGCCGGTTGAGCCCCTTGACCCAGCCCACTTTCACCTTGACGTCCAGGTCCTTTCTGTCCATTGGATGGTTGTTAACCGTGTCTTTCAACTGATCCATGCCGATGGAATAGCTTTCCGGGACGATCGCCCAATCGTCGGTCTTCCCATCGATGCGCGGAATCTGCCCGGCGGGGAACTGGAACACTTTGAATTCCACGCCGGGGCGTTCAATCGCGAATGCTTGAACGGCGCAGAATGCCAGCATCAGTACGGTTCTCACACTTTTACCCGGTCGTAGTCGAATCGCTCATTTACCAGGTGATATTCCGGCTCGCCGTCCTTCTGCAGATAGTAAGTCTTCATCGGTGTACGTGCGAAATCACTGAGCTTGCGGCGCACCGGTTGACCGGCGACCCACTCATAGACCGGTACTTCCCAGGGATTGAAAGTATCCAACATCCCGCGTTCCTTGGCGATGCGGAACAGGTTCACATTGCCCGGTTCGTGGCCCCCCAGATACATGCCGATCATGTCCAGGCGGAAACGATCCTGGCCGAACATCACCAGATTGGTGAGATGATCCTCGCCGATTCCGAAGCCGTCGCCATCGCGGCCATAGATGCCTTCAATGATATTCAAACCCGGGTTTAGGACCTGTGTGTTATCACAAGTCTTGTGCGCCCAGATTTCCTGATTCACCGGGCTTAGATTCGCCGGGCTGTCGTAGCGCGCGTAGCCCAGGCGGCGGTGGTTTTCGAAGTAGCGGTTGACCCGGTCTTCCACTTTGCCGTGGATGTCCGGCTGCATGAATGCAGGCGCGCCGGTCACCATTTTCCATCCGGGGCAGAAGCGCACGTAGGGCTTCACTACAAGTCCCTGCACGTTCTTCGTCGAAAGCGTCATGCACATGCCGTGCGATTTCCACTTGGCGATGTTCAGCAGCCAGGTATCGGGCTCATTGACCGGCGCGTAATGCGGAATCCGCGTATAGACTACGGGGTCCGGCACTTTGGTCCACGACATTTCGAAGCCATCGCGGAAGTTCCGTTCGCGGCGTTCGGGCTCATTCATTTCCACGCCATGGCGATCGTTGATATCGGCCAGACCGCGGTAGTTCCAGGAGAAAAAGTTGTTTGCTTCCAGGAAGTGAAAGCGCTTCAGCCCCAATTCCTTCAGGCCGAGAATGATACCTTCATAAAATTGCGGGTCGGTGCCGGTGCCCCAGTTCTCTTCATTGGGCCGCTGGTTGCGGACGCTGGTGAAGTTCGGCTTCAGAATCACGCGATGGGTGATTGGCACGCCGGCCGTCTCCACCGGGACAAACACATCGCGGGCGAACGTGAGCCCTTCGCGCAGCTTCGCCGCCTCGTCCATCTTGTGGGGCACGTTGGTGCGTTTCAGAAAGACGGCCTTTGGATTAGCTTCAATAAAGGGATGCACAGCGAATTGCGGCTTCGGCAATCGTGCGCCTGCCAGGCGAATGGGTGCAGTAGCGGCGGCGGCTGCCAGACTCAGTAAAGTGCGGCGGGTGATATCCATGGCTTTGCTCTATTATCCTAACGCTCCTGAGAATCGGACGATAGCCAGGCGCCGCGGGGTAGGGAGAAACACCTCCGTAGTGGAACCCCGGCGCGCTGTCTGTAACGGTTTCGGGGACGCGCCCGGCGTAAGCATTAGCGCGCGCGAAAAGCGGCCTTGCACGCGAGCCTGCAATTCGGTGGATTCGCCGCTTCCATACTGCAGTATATGCAACAGCAATTCGCCCGGCGCCGGGCCGGTCGTGGCCAGCGGGATGCACGACATCGCGTTCCAAAGGCGTACCGCGCGTTGACGATGGTTGATCACGTCAATGACATCAAGGGCGAACTCGCTGGGGTCGGCGATGCGTTTGTGATAGGCAACGATGCGGCCCGTGCCCAAGGACAGGAAGTCGCGGTCTTGTTCCCGTTTTGTGACTTTCGCAGTGGTTGGCGCGGGCGTGTCAATTATCACCGTTCCACCAGCGGCGGCGTGAGCAAATACGGCGCCGGGCACCTGCTTCAATCCGGCCGCGACCAGCGCCTGCACTCCACTCTTCGGGATTTGCTGTGCGGAGACTAACGCCGGGCTGGCTCCACGCCGGTGAAGCAGGTTTGCTATTTCCGAGGTAGCCATGCCGGGCTCGACCAGTGCGGTGATGATGGGCAACACGGGACGGCCCATCAGGTCGCGATGTTGCTTCAGGAATCGGATTGTCTGGCCGAGCCTATCCCAGGCTGTGCGCGCGGCTGGAGTGCCGGCGAGCAGTTCCGAACGAAAGCGCGGCTGGACGGTGAGGATGAAGTTGCCGCCATGCACGCGGGCCTCGGCTAATGCGAGCTCCAGCGTGTCGAAGGGAAGCATGCGATCATCCGGCCGGTAACCTAGCAGCACCGGTGCGCCGGGGTGTATTGCGCGCTCATGGGCGACGGCGTAACCGTTGGCGTCGATCCACGGTTCGCGGCTGGCACTGGCCACTTCGTTATCGGGATCGCCATTTCCCGGCGCCCGGCGAGTGCCTGGCCAGAGTCCGCGCTCGACGGTGGGCGGCGTATCGATATCGGTCGAAGTGGAGAGTTTTGCAGCGCGCGCGGCCGCCTCGAAAGTACTATTAACCCGCTCGAGCAGAATGGTATCGATGGAAGCGGCTGCAAGAAGCTCCAGGTGCGAAGGCTCCGGATCGGACCAACGGATAAATATCGGGTCGCTAAGATTGATCAGTCTCATGTCGCCATTCCCAGAATACCCAAAGCAGCACCGCCGCAATAATCGCCGGCCAGGCTCCCACTTGAAACGCAATGTCGTACGAACCAGTCCGGTCGATATGCGCGCCGAGCGGCCGCTGCAAACTGGACGGCACCACCCAGGCAAAGAACGAGAGGATACCAGTGACCAAGCCCATGTGCTGCTTCGACAATTCCTGCGTGAACGAGTAGTAGCAGGGAAATACGCCCAGGCTGCCGGCCGCCACCAGCATCATCAAGATTGTAGCCGCCTGCCGCGCCGACAACCCGGGAATCATCCACTGGCCGCGGCTCAATCCGGGTACAAACATCCCCAACATCATGATCAACGCACACACAGTGAAGACGATGCGGCGCGAATTCAACACAGTTGAGCCACGGCGGTGGAGCCACACGGTTGCCGCTCCGGCAATCAGGCAGCCCACGTCGGTCATGATGTAGTAGCCCGGCAGAATTCGACTCAGAGTCTGCGCTTCCGTGAAGGCGAGGCCGGTGGGATCCTGAAACACCAGCGGCAACCAGACTCGAAAGATGGTCCATGTACCGTTGATGCACGATACCACCACGATCAACAGCCAAAAACGATGGTCCGCGAGCACGCCGCCGAGCGACTTCGTCCACGGCACACTGACCTGATCAGGGACCTGATCGGGCGCTGCCGGCGCTGCGATGCTTCTGCCGCGCATGGTGACAATCCACGCCACCACCCAGAGCAAGCCCATGGCGCCAATGAGGATGAAAGGCAACCGCCAACTACCCTTGGCGCTGGAGAGCATCGCCCCGACGAACAGTGGAGTTGCGATGGCGCCGATCGAAGTCCCGCTCTGCAAGATGCTATTCCCCAGCGCCCAATCTTTTGGTTCGAGCAAGCGCTGCGTCGTTTGCAGCGAGCAGGGCCAGTGTCCCGCCTCAAACAAGCCGAGCATGGTGCGGCACAGCAGCAGGCTTCCAAAGGCGGAGCCCGCTCCCATTGTGCTCTCAAATGGACGCCAGATCGCCGCCAGCGCATGTCCGGCAAAGCCATCCCCGCCTGCAAATCCGGTCAACAGACCGGCCGCCGACCAGAACAGCAGCACCAGCGGATAAAGCCAGCGCGCGCTCACGCGGTCCACGATGAAGCCGAACACAATGGCTCCGCATGCGAACGAGTAGCCGAAATACTGCTCTATAGTTCCGTAGTTCTCTTTGGAAAGCGAGAACTCGGTGATGATCCGCTTGGAGACGCTGGCCAGCGTCATGCGGTCCATGTAGTTGATGGAGCTGGCGAGCAGCAGCAGGGCGCATACCCACCATTTCCACTGTGCTTTTCCGTTTACTGCCAACTTTGCCCGTCCCACTGTTCCACTTGCCGCAGGAAGCGTTCCACTCCCGCCGAGAAAGTGGAGAAGAGCTGTTCGCCTTTTTCAGCGGATGCATGTTGCGGCGATCCGATATGGCCGGTCTTCGTCCGGTCTTTCGTGATCCAGCCGCGATACGCTTTACCGAAGCCGAAGCCGAAAGGCTCCGTTTCCAGCAGCGTGACATCGCCCTGCACTAGTTGTGGCGCCACGTGCAGGATCATCGATGTTTCCCACTCACAGGCATGACCCATCTCACGCTGCACCAGCCCCGGCAGTTCTTCTGGCGGTTTGGAAAAATCCCAGTAGGTGGAAAACAGCAATAACAGGTCATTCCGTTCGCGATATTTCTGGCGCAACTCAAAGACCGCTTGCTTTCCCGGAATGTCGTTGCCGCCATGCCCGTTCAGAAACACCAGCCGGGTGAAACCATGGGCCAGGATGTTCTCCGCCATGTCGCGTAAAAGATCCAGATAGAGCCTGGGCGATGCCGAAAGAGTACCGGGGTAATCGGTATGGTGGTGCGAATTGCCAAGCCACTGAAGCGGCGTGAAGAGCGCACTTTCTCCCAAAGCCTGCTCCACGCGCCGGACCACCTCACCCAACAGAATGCTGTCGGTATAGACCGGCAAGTGATGGCCGTGCTGCTCCACCGCAGCCACCGGAATCACCACCGGCATGTTCTTTTTGAGTGCCCCGACTGCAGGCCAGGTCAAGTCCGCTAGATACATTTGTATACCCCGCTCAGCGCGCCTCTGAATATAACATCCGCCATACTAAAGCTATGCCTATGCCGTGGAATTACCGTATCCGCAATGGTGCGGCGCGTGAGGACGCTCTCCGCGCATTCCGCGAG
>JANXXV010000693.1 GCA_025350445.1 Bryobacteraceae bacterium
GTTTGTCATCAGCTCGCGTCAGGTGACCGAACTAGCCCTCAACGGTCGCGACTTCCAATCGCTGATGCGGACTTTACCCGGCGTTGTTTCAAACGATGCCAGCGATTTCCGTCTCGCCTTCAACAACACCAATTCCTTCAATGTCAACGGCGCTCGCGGAAGCGCGAACAACGTCTTCCTGGACGGCTCAATCAACACGGACGCCGGCGCAAACGACGGGCAGTATACGCAGATCAGCCTTGATGCGGTGGGTGAATTTAAGGTGCAAACCAGCGCCTTCAACGCAGAGTACGGACGCAGCCCTGGCATCATGATCAGCATCAACACGAAGAGCGGCGGCAGCCAGTTTCACGGGACGGCCTACGAGTTTCTGCGCAACAACGCCTTCGACGCCCGGCGGCCGTTCGATACTACCGGAACCACGGCCAAGCTTCGCTTCAACCAGTTCGGCGCTAACCTTGGCGGCCCCATCCTGATCCCGAAGTTCTCGGCGGGCGATCACAAGAAGCTGTTCTTCTTTTTCAACTACGAAGGGACGCGCGCCACCCGTCCGAATGGCGGCACTTTTATCGACATCCCGAGTCAGGCCATCCTGGACGGCGACTTCCGCAGCCTCTATCGGAACAACGCGAACGGAACGCCGCAGTTGATCAGTGGCAGCACGTTTCCGGTCGGCACCGTTTTCCAGCCCGGCACCATCGTTCGCGATTCCAGCGGACGAGCCATCGGCGGCACGCCGTACCCAAACAATACGGTCCCCAGATCGCAGTGGAATCAGAACGCGCCTGCGTTCATCAAGATTCTGAGTTTCGCGAATCGGGCCAGCGCTTCGCCCACTCCCAACAGCCCGGAGCTGGTCCGGCTTCCTTTCCAGGACACCTACAAATTCGATAAGAACGCGAAAGTTCTGCGCGTGGATTACAACATCAGCCCCAACATGAACTTTTTCTTCCGCTGGGCAGACGATGCGCAGCAGGAACAGCAAGGGGTTGGCATCTTCGGCAGCACCCCGTATCCTGTATTTCCGCAGTTCCGTGAAAAGCCCGGCGCCAGTTGGTCCTGGAACCTGGTCAACGTGATTTCGCCCACCATCACCAACGAGTTCATTTTCGCGTACAACCACCTCACGCAACTGGTGGACGTTGTGCCGGGAACGGATAAGTCAAGCTACGACCGCGACGCGCTCGGCTTCAAGTTCAAGGAACTCTATCCGGGCCAAAACGTTCGCAACCGTTTTCCTAACTTCAACTGCGGCATCGGATCGTGCAACTTTTCGCCGTTCCAACCAAATTGGAGAAGCGAGGGTAAGACTTACGCGTGGACCGACAATCTGACGCTCAATCACGGCGCCCACACGTTTAAGACGGGTATCTATTTCAACATGAACGACAACAAGCAGCAGCCGGGTTGGAACGATGCGCTTAATATTAACTTTGGCCCGAGCGCGGATAATCCGGGCGACACGAGCAATCAATTCGCCAACATGCTGCTGGGAAATTACACCAGTGTTTCGCAAACCAGCGGTATTTATTACGGTTCATTCCGCTTCTTCGCCACTGAATTCTACGGGCAGGATAGCTGGAAAGTGAATAAACGGCTGACGCTGGAGTTCGGCGCGCGTTATGTGTATGAAGGTCCCACCTACACGCGAGGCAAGTACCTGCAAAGCTACTTCCAGCCGGACCGCTACGACCGTGCAAAAGCGGTCAGGATCAATACGACCCCGGGAACGGTTCTGAACGGAACCATTCTTCCCAACTCCGGCGACCCGTTCAACGGCCTGGTGCAGGAAGGCGCCGCCGGTCTGCCGCTGGGTGGAGTGAATCACCGGCAGAACCAGATCGCGCCGCGCTTCGGCGCCGCCTACGATCCATTCGGCGACGGCAAAACGTCCATCCGCGCCGGCGCCGGTATATTCTTTGAGCGGATTCAACAGAACGTCTACAATTTTGGAGGCTTGGGTAATCCGCCGCTGGTGTTCACTCCAACGTTATACGGCGGCAACCTGGACAAAGTCGACCCATCCCAGGCGTCCAGCGGAACGCGCGCGCCGGTTGGCGTAACCGCGGTAGATCAGAAAGGGCAGAATCCAACGATTTATGCCTGGTCGTTCGATGTTCAGCGCGAAGTGGGCAGCAAGACGTCCATTGACGCCGGGTACGTGGGCAACACATCGCGCCACCTGCTGAACAGGCGCGATCTTGGCCAGTTGCCCTTGAATACCACCACTGCCCCCGGAAGCACGCTGCTGAGCAGCGTGAACTTCACCAACAACGCAATCCGGCCCTACCCCGGCTTCACCGGGGTTTCCTATACTGAGTTCAGCGGCACCAGCAACTATCACGCGCTGCAGACCCGCCTCAGCCGCCGGTTTGCTTCGAACTTCACAGGCAACATCAGCTACACCTGGTCGAAGGCCATGGATAACGCGGACAACGACACCGACACCATCGGCTACTACCTGAATCGCCATCGGGAGAACGGTCCGGCCGGCTTCGACCGCACACATATCTTCACGCTCGACTATGTATACGAACTTCCGAAACTGAAGTCGGGCAATGGATTGGTGAAGGGCGTTGTCAATGGCTGGCAGATATCCGGAATTACGCGCTTCTGGACGGGCTCGCCCTTGAATATCACCTCTAACGGCAATCCGGGAACGCTGGGAGGGGGCGTGCGCCCCGACTATCTGGGCGGCCAGATCTACCCGGATAATCAGAGCCGATTTAATTACTTTAATCCGCTTGCCTTCGGACGTCCGGCCGACGGCACCCTGGGCAACGTGGGCAGAAATGCGCTGCGTGGTCCCGGCATCAACCAGTGGGATATTTCGGCCTTTAAGAATACGAAGATCACCGAAAAGGTGACGGCTCAGCTTCGCGTTGAAACTTTCAATACCTTCAACCACACGCAGTGGGCCAGTGTGAATACGGGGTTCAATGTTCCAAATCCTTCGCAGGCGGTTACGGACGCCACCAGGGGAACCGTGGGGCAGGTCAGCAACACGCGGGACCCGCGTAATATCCAGTTCGGATTGAAGCTGCTGTTCTAAACTTGCTCTAAACTGGACTGGTGCAGCTATCGGCGGTATTCGTTTTGTCGGCGGCAACTCTGGTTG
>JANXXV010000725.1 GCA_025350445.1 Bryobacteraceae bacterium
CGACCGGGCCGCCGAACGAACCGCCATAGTTGCGGAAGGGCTGGTCGGTAATGCCCTGGCCGTTGCGGTTGTTGAAGAAGGTATTGGCCAGCCAATCGGTCTGGCGCATGTAGCCAAGTAGCGACCCGTGATAGATATTGCCGCCGGACTTTACATACGTATTGAACACGCCGCCGCCGGTGCGGCCCATTTCCGCGTCATAGGTACCGGTCTGGACTTTCATTTCCGAGACGGCTTCCAGGGACGGGATGATGATGGCGCGATTGGCAAAGTCTGTGATCGGCACGCCGTCGAGCAGATAGTTGTTGCCGCGGACCGGGCCCCCGTTGATTGAAATCTGGGACGAGCCGGACTGGTCCTGCATGCGGTTGTAGCCGGGGTTGCCTACCTGAACAACAGTGGGCGCGAGGCGGGACATCATGAATGGATTGCGGCCGAGGTTGGGAAGATCGATCAGTTTCTGGCGGTCGATCACCTGTCCCTGCGAGGCGTTGGACGTCTCAAGCAAGGGGACTTCTTCGGTGACCATGACGCTTTCGGTAACCTGGCCGACTTCCAGTTTTGCATTGATGGTGACGAACTGCTGGGTTGCGACGATAACGCCTTTCCGTTCGAAGCGTTTGAACCCTGGCGCTTCGGTGACCAGAGTAAAGGTGGACGGTGTGACCGAGGCGAAGTTGAATTCACCGGCGGCGTTAGTGATGGTGGAGCGCGTGAGATTGGTGCTTTCGTCAATCATCGTCACTTTTGCTTCCGCAATGACGCTGCCCTGGGCGTCCATCGCGGAACCGCGCAAGCCGCCATAGATGGATTGAGCGTTTAAGCTGACATTCATGACGCACAGTGCCGCAACGAGCGGTAGTGCCCGGAGTCCTGTTACAGCTTTCATGGTTTTCCCCTTGAGATGTGCGAGATTCGGCGCTGTGGAGACTGGGAGCGCGTTGATCTGCAGCACGGGGCAGGCGAGAGGCTCTGAGAGATCCATGGAAACAACCACGGCGGGGAACAAGCCCCGGGCCTCATCGTGCGATCAATTTACCTCAGTATAGGACACCGATCGGGTGCAAGCCAACGGAAATTCAGGGGAGGCCGATAGAAACTCTTTATGGACGATATGGAGTGCAACAGATCGGTTCCGCCTATCTTCGATTAAAGTTATCCGATTCCGGCTCCGATAAGACACTTTGGGAGCGAGCGGAGTCTTCCTACGGTCTTCTGGTGTATATATGTTGATTCTATTGCACTTATCCCATTTCAGATTTTGCCTTTCCGGAGTGCTGCTGCTGGCCAGTTCCGCGGGCGAGATGAGGGCATCCGGGAGTTACATGGTGCACCCGGTTCGTCCACCGGAGCGGCTGGTCGAAGACTCCCAAAAGTATGAACTGGGTAAGACGATCTTTTTCGGGAAGGCGCCGCTCAGGGAACAGGCAAGCGCGGACAGGGCCGCGCAGCGGAGCGTGCTGGCGGGGCTTCAGGAGCGGCTACCGGCGAGGGTGAAGAAGACGGTCGACTTACCGGGTCTGTCCGGAAAACTGTCGGATGACCAGTTGATCGCTCTGCAGCATTTTCTCCGGGTTCGGCACAAAATCGATTGAGTATCGATTAGACGGGATCGTGACACTGTGTGGCCATGCGAATGAATTCCGAACGCACATCAGAGCGGCGGCGGTTTAGCTTTCGGCTACGGCTGACGGGCTTCGCGCTTCTATTGATTGCCGTTTCGATGGGTGCGGCGTCAATCCTGGCCTATGTAGTTTCAAAGAATACGCTGGAGAAGCATCTGCAAAACGAGCTTCTAGCGATTGTAAAGACGGCGGCGCCGATGGTGGACGGGGACCTTCTGCCATTGATTTACGAAAGTGCTTCCGGCGAAATGGCAGGGGCGGATGAATTCGAAGAAATTCGCGGGCTGCTCGAAAAGATCAAGAAGAGCAATGGGATGGAGAGCCGGGGAAGTCCGATTTATGTGATGCGGCCGGCAGCCGATTTCGCCACCAGCGGCAAGCTGGAATTTGTGGTAATGACAGATCGGGACAGCCGAGGCCGTTATTTTGTCGGGAGCAGGCTGGCCGGACGAACGCACTATTACCAGGCGCTGCAAGGGGCCGCTTCGAGTTCTGGAATTTACAGTGATGCGGAGGGGGTCTGGATCTCGGCGGCAGCGCCGGTGCGCAACAGCCGCGGCGAGATAGCGGGGATAGTTCAAGCCGACCGGCCGGTGAACTTCTTCTACCAGGAGGCGGGCAAACAGGCGGAGTATATCCTGTTCGCCGCACTTGCCAGCCTGTTCGTGTCGACGGTGATAGCCGCCGGGTTCGCTCGAAGTATGGCGCGGCCGGTGCAGAAGCTGGTGAAGGCAACCAGGCTTCTGGCCGAAGGAAAACTGGATCATCAGGTGCGGCTGAACCGTAACGATGAACTGGGAGATTTGGGTGACAGCATCAATCGGATGGCGAACCAGATCCGCGTGGCCCGCGACAAATTGCTGGCTCATCAGGCGGAACTAGCCGAGGCCTGGAAAGGAGCCGAAGCCGCCAGCCGCGCCAAGAGCCAGTTCCTGGCGAATATGAGCCACGAGATCCGCACGCCCATTAACGGCGTCCTTGGAATGACGGAACTGGCGCTCGACACCGATTTGACGCCAGAGCAGCGTGACTATCTGCTGACGGCGAAGAGTTCCGCCGATTCGCTGCTGTCGGTGATAAACGACGTTCTGGATTTCTCGAAAATCGAGGCCGGCAAGCTGGAATTCGATCCAATAGAATTCCAGTTGAAATCGGGTATTGAAGCGGTTCTGAGAACCTTGGCGCTGCGGGCCCATGAGAAGGGGCTGGAATTGCTCTTCCGGCTCGATCCCGAAGTGCCTGCCGTCCTGATAGGCGATCCGGGCCGTTTGCGGCAGGTACTGGTGAATCTGGCGGGTAACGCGGTTAAGTTTACGGGGCGCGGGGAAGTTTCCATCGACGTGACGGTCGAATGCCGGCACGACACAGAGGCAACGCTGCATTTCACCATCGCGGACACCGGAATCGGCATTCCCAAAGAAAAACTGGAAGGCATTTTCGAGCCGTTCGCGCAAGTGGACGGTTCTTCGACACGGCGCTACGGCGGAACGGGGCTGGGACTGAGTATCTCCGAGCAGTTGGTGGGGATGATGGGGGGACGGATTTGGATTGAGAGTGAATTGGATAGGGGCAGTATTTTCCATTTCACGGCGCGGTTCGGCCTGCCCGCCCGGCAGCCGGCGTTTGGCGCCGTGGCGGACCCGGCCGAGCAATCCCTACTCCGCGGGTTGCGGGTATTGATTGTGGACGACAACGCCAAGAATGCGGCCATCCTGACTGAAACTCTTGCGGGCTGGGGTGTAGAGGCGACGGCGGCGGAAAGTGCAAGAGCGGCATTTCCAATCCTGGTAAGGGAATCCGCCGCGGGCAATTTTTTTCCGGTGATTCTCTTAGACTCCCGAATGCCGGACGAGGACGGTTTCGCGCTGGCACAAAGGATCAGGAACGACCCGGCGATCCGCGGCGAAATAGTCATGATGCTCAGTTCCCCGGACTTGGGGGGCGATGCGATTCGTTGCCGGGACCTGGGGATTCGAAGATATCTTGTCAAACCGGTAAGACAAGCCGAGCTGCTTGCGCAACTCTGCACGCGCTGAGAATGGATGCCGGGGCAAGATTGATACGCCTGGCTATCGGGGCGCGCAAGGAAACCAAGCACTCGCGGGCTCGGCTGTTGCTGGCCGAAGATAACCTCACGAATCAGAAATTGGTAGTGGAACTATTGACGAAGAAAGGTTATTCAGTTGTTGTCGCCGCCGACGGTCTAAAAGCAATAGAGCAGTTCCAGCATCAGCGATTCGATGCTGTTCTGATGGACATCCAAATGCCTCAATTGGGAGGCCTCGATGCGACGGCCGCTATCCGAAAATTGGAGAAACCAACCGGCGGACGGACACCCATTATCGCGCTGACGGCCCACTCCATGAAAGGCGACCGCGAGCGATGTCTGGAAGCGGGCATGGACGACTATCTCGCCAAGCCAATCCGGGCACAGGAGCTGTTTGAAAAGATTGAAAAGTGGGTAAGACTCCCGGAGAGCCGGGGACCCTCACCATCGATTGAAGCCGCTGCGCTGCGTCCATGAAGGAACCGGATCTTCGCCGGCTGCGTCAGGCTGGCTGCTCGAGCTTCACTTGCCGTGCGTTTTCGCGCAGCCAGGCAATAAACGCCTTCTGAGACTTGCCGGCAAAGTGCCTGCGGACCTGCACGTAACCGATACGGCGGAAACTGGGCTTGTCGAGCTTGAGAATTTTGCATTTGCCGGCATGTGGGGCGGCCATGGACGGAATCAGGCTGACTCCGTAGCCGGCTGCAACCAAGGGAAAAATGCTGGCGAATTGATCGCTTTCGAATATCGATCTCAGTTCCAGGTTCGCCTTGTGACAGGCGGTAAGAACAGTATCGCGGAAACAGTGCCCTTCCTTGAGAAGAAGCATTCGTTCGTGACGCAGTTGGCTAAGACTGACGGCCGGATATCGCGCCATGGGATGATCCGGCGTGACTGCCAGCAGGATTTCTTCCCGGAATAACTCGCTGCAAACGATATCCGGGCTGGCGACGGGTAGCGCGATGACTGCCAGATCCAGGTCTCCGGATCGAAGCCGTTCCAACAGACGGGCGGTTGTGTCTTCCAGCAGCCGGAGAGTCATATTCGGGTACGTCTGCACAATCGCTGGAAGCCGGGGCGCCAAAAAGAAAGGCATGATGGTGGGAATGCAACCGACACGCAGTTCGCCCTGCACGCCTTCAAGCAAACTCTGCGCTTCCGATTTCGCCGCCGCCACTTCCTGAAGCACCGCCAGCGCCCTTGGCAGCAGCGCGTCCCCGATCAATGTCAACCTCACACTGCGGCCGAGCCGTTCAAAGAGCGGTCCGGCGAGTTCCGTTTCCAGTTTATGAATCTGTTGGGAGAGCGACGGCTGGGATACCTCTTCCTGTTCAGCGGCCTTGGTGAAACTACCTGTCCTCACGACGGCGCAAAAATAACGCAACTGTTGCAATTCCACTGCTCCTTTATGCCGCAAAGCAACGAGCAAACGCAAGGTTGCGGGAATAGTCATTCCCTATCGGTGCCATAGGTGGAAGAGGCTTGGTGGAATGGCAGCGAAGCTATACACTCAGGGCACGTACTTGAAACCCTATGAAACCAATACTTCGAACCATTTTTCCACTAATGCTCACCGCGTGTTTTGCTTCCGCGCAACAGGCGGCGCTGACCACGAACACGGGAGCCCCGGTTGGGGACAACCAGAATTCCAAGACGGCCGGCGACAATGGGCCGGTGCTTCTGGAAGACGTCCACCTGATTGAGAAGCTCGCCAACTTCGATCGTGAGCGCATTCCAGAGCGCGTAGTTCACGCGCGCGGCGTGGGTGTCCATGGCGAGTTTGTGAGTTACGGCGACTTCTCGGCCAACACCAAGGCGAAGTTCCTGAGGGGCAAAGACAAGAAGACACCGGTGTTTGTGAGGTTCTCGACCGTGATCCACGGCGCCGCTTCCCCGGAAATTGCCCGGGACCCGCGCGGCTTCGCCACGAAGTTCTACACCGAGGAAGGCAACTACGACCTTGTAGGGAACAACCTGCCTGTCTTCTTTATCCGCGACGCGATGAAATTTCCGGACATGGTTCACTCGCTGAAGCCGTCGCCGGTGGATAACCAGCAGAGCCCGAACCGGTTCTTCGATTTTTTCTCGCAGACACCCGAATCGACGCATATGTTGACGTTCGTGTATTCGGACCTTGGCATCGCGGCGAGTTTCCGCGAGATGAACGGCTTCGGGGTACACGCCTTCAAGTGGGTGAATGCGCAGGGCCAAGTAAAGTACGTGAAATACAAGTGGACATCGCAGCAGGGCGTTCGCGGGTTAACGGCTGAAGAAGCCGAGAAGGTGGTGGCGAAGGACTGGCAGCATGCCACCAACGACATGTACCACGCTATACGCGCCGGGGACTTTCCGTCCTGGGAACTTTCGGTGCAAATGATCGATCCGTCCGACCTGGATAAATTCGACTTCAACCCGCTGGATGCCACCAAGATCTGGCCGGATACGCTGGTGCCTTCGGTGAAGATCGGGAAAATGACACTCAACCGGTTGCCGGCCAATTTCTTTGAAGAAACCGAGCAATCGGCATTCTCGCCCGGCGACCTGGTGCCTGGCATTGAGGCTTCCGAGGACCGGTTGCTGCAGGGACGCCTGTTCTCCTACTTCGATACACAGCGTCATCGGGTCGGAGGAAATTTCCAGCAACTGGCAATCAATCGGCCGCTTTCTCCGGTGAATACTGGAAATCAATTCGGGGCATTTGCGGCTCGCGGGACGAAGTCGGATATCAACTACGAGCCCAGCCAGGCGGACGCGATTACGTTCAAGGATACGCCGGCCGACCGCTATTCGACACGGCCCATCAATGGCCAGACGATGCAACGGGCCATCGCCAAACAGAATAACTTTTCGCAGGCTGGCGATCTCTATCTTTCCTTTAGCGAAAAGGACCGGAGCCATTTGATTGAGAACCTGGCCGGTGATCTGAAGCAGGTCAAGTATCATAAGGTGCAGGTGATGATGGTGAGCCACTTCTACAAGGCAAACGCGGAGTATGGAACCCGGCTGGCGAAGGCTGTCGGGGTGGATCTGGACGAGATCAAGACGATGGCGAAGGCCGATTGACAGGAGTCGAAATGAATCGATCGCTATTGGTATTGGCGGCATTCACGGTAATCCATGGGGCGCTGGCGCTTGGCGCGGATGCCACGCTGGCGGAGGCGGCCCGCAACGACGATGTTGCGGCCGCCACCCGTCTGATTCGTGAGAAGGCGGACGTGAATGCCGCCGATTCGCGAGGATTCACGCCGCTGATCCTGGCGGCGTACAACGGTAGTCCGGGCGTTTTGCGGCTGCTGCTGGAGGCGGGCGCGGATGTGCATGGACGTGACAAGACCGGGGCTAACGCCTTAATGGGAGCAAGTTTCAAAGGCTTCGT
>JANXXV010000733.1 GCA_025350445.1 Bryobacteraceae bacterium
CACGGTTTCATAATCGAAGCCGCCATGTTCCATATCGACGAACGCCCAATGAAAACCGGCGGCTGCCAGTATCCGGGCTACTTCTTGTGAGCGGAGTTGTGCCAATGCACATCCGAGTTGTACCTGGCCGGCGGCCAAGGCCTGCTTTACGGGGTTTTTGCGCATAAGAGGGTTGAACCCTCTATCTTACACGGTGAGCAGGATGTGATCCGGGCAGTCGAGCTTCACGTGTTCGTAGACGCGGTCAATCAACTCCGGACCGCTCTGCGCCAGGAAAGGAAGAATGCTGTAGAAGCGTTCCTGCGGATGCTTGTGGGGCATGAGCGCCGCATACAGGTAGTCCGCGTCGCTGGCGGAACGCGCATTGCGGCGCAAGGTTTCGCGGGCCACCTTGGCTTCGGACTTCGATAGCTGATACAGGATTTTCGTTTGACTCTTCGCCAGCGCGGCGCCGAGCGTTGGATCGAAGGACGCGACGTTCCCTTGCAGCCGCTGTAATAACCCGGCGGCTTCCGATTTCGAGTGCGCGAATTGTTGCGCCAGTTCGGGAGGCACCAGACGGCCAGCCAAGCGTTCCCGGAACTCAGCTTCGCCGTGAAACAGATCCTTGAGCTGAAGGCCGTAGCGGTCCATCAATTTCGCCGTTCGGCCGTCAAACAACGTGAATCCGCTGCGCGATAGCAGGCGCGGCATGTATCCGAGCAGCGTCTTGTAGATCACTTGCGACTGCGCGAAATAGGCCAGTTCCGCGGGGCCCCCGACGTATGCCGCGGTAGGGATGATGTAATCCTGCAGCACCGGCCGCAAAAGAGCGTTTGGTGAAATTTTCTCAACCAACTCTTTCAATTGTTCGCCGGAGTATTTTCGATCCTTCGCGGTATAGAGACCCTCGCTGCGGCGCAATGCCACGCGGCGTCCTTTGTCCAGCAGGAAGAACAGAGAAGTCTTCGCTTCAATGTGGACCTGCGCGTGATATCCGGCGTCTTCGAGTTCTTTATTCCGGGCAAGCAGCAGTTCCGTGAGTTCCGGTGCGCTATCAATGGCGCGGCTTAGAAATGGAGCCGCGAGTTTCCGGATTGCCGGCTTCAGCGGATCGAGGTACAGTAGGCCGAAGCGGTCGAGAATCTTCTCAATGAGTGAGCGGAACGCGCCGCCCATGGTCGCACCGGGAACATAGCTTCCTTCCACCAATCTGATCACATCGTCAGCGAACGGGAAGCCCGCGACACAAGCACGCAATTCAGCCAGCGGCCATTCGGGAATCGGAATATCGCCGACCGGCTGTTCCAGACCCAGGTGTCCGTTCACTTGAAACTGCACCGGCTGCATATTCGAGTCGAAGGCCCAGGCGTGGTTCACCTCGGCGAAATCGTGGTCCTCTGTAGCCAGCCAGAATATCGCCACGGCAGGCTTGCCGTTCTTGGTGGATTCCGCCGCCAGGCGGACCGCGGTAAGCGCCTTATAGATGGTGTACGCCGGTCCGGAAAACAGACCGACCTGCTGACCAGTGACGTAGGCCACGGAGCCAGGTTGAGCCAGAACTTCGAGCGCCGGATTGCCGGGGTTCTGTTCCCGCAAGGCCGCCACCAAGGCCGCGCGACGGTCCGGCGGATATTCGCCCGAGGTCCCTTGCAACGCGTAAAATCGCGCTACGCGGTCATAGTGATATAAAAAATCGGTAAACAGCCTGGAGGCGTTCGGCAGTTCTGTATGTCGAAGACAGGCTGTTTCCATTCAATGGTCCAAGGGTATCAGATGAAGTAAGACGGACGAAAGATACGAAAATTTGTTAACTTCAATCATGGACGAACAGGAATTTAAGCTGCGTGCGGACGAATCTCTCACCAGTTTATACAACGCGCTGGGGCTGGCGTCCGATGACCACGATTTTGAGACGGATTTCGGCGGCGCGTTGACGGTGGAATTCGAAGACCCGCCGGCGAAGTTTGTGGTCAGTCCGAACACTCCGGTGCGTCAGATCTGGGTCTCGGCGCATTCCAAGAGCTACAAGCTCGACTGGGATCAGCAGCGGTTGGCGTTTGTTCTTCCCGGCTCCGGGCAGACGTTGAAAGAACTGATGGCCGCGGCCGTCAGCCAGCAACTGAATCAACACATCGATCTGTAATGGCAAAAGCCGGCGTCTATATCTCCTATCCGTTCTGTGCGCAGAAATGCTCGTTTTGCAATTTTGCGTCCGGCGTGTTTCCGCGTGAGCTGGAAATCGAATATGTGGCGGCGCTGCGGGCTGAGATCGGCCGGCACCAGTGGGCGGACAGCCCGGACACTGTATTTCTCGGCGGCGGAACTCCTAGTCAGATGCACGGCGCTGCGCTGGCGAATCTGTTGAACGCGATTCCAGGGCTGCCTTGGAAAGAGGCCACCATGGAGGCTGCGCCAGGCACTCTGACTCCGGCGAATGTCGCGGCTTGGCAGGCGGCTGGAATCAACCGGGTAAGCCTTGGTGTGCAGTCGTTCGATACGGCGGAATTATCCCGCACTGGCCGCAAGCATGACGCGGCGACAGTCGCAGCCGATTGCGCTCTGCTGCGTTCCCGCGGGATCGGCAACATCAATCTGGACCTGATTGCAGGCATGCCAGGACAGACCGTGCGCAGTTGGAACGAATCGCTCGATTGGATTGACCGGCTGGCCCCGCCGCACGTATCGGTCTATTTGTTCGAGGTGGACGAGGACAGCCGTCTCGGCTTCGAGATCCTGCAGGGAGGCGGCCGGTATGGCGCGGCCGCCATGCCTTCCGACGATGCCATGGCGGAGATGTACGGGATCGCGGTGGAGCGTCTAGCCGCGATGGGCATTCCTCGTTACGAGATTTCGAACTTCGCGCGGCCCGGCTTGGAATCGCATCACAACCTGAAGTATTGGCTGCTGCATCCGTACGTGGGGTTCGGTGCGGACGCACATTCCTTCGATGGAGAGCGGCGCACCGGCAATGTGGAGACCGCTCAGGAATACGTGGACTGCGCCAAGGCCGGCAAGTCTCCGCGAAGCGAGACTACCATCGCGAACTTAGAGCAGGAGCGCTTCTTCGTGGGGCTGCGGCTGCTGCGCGGCATTGAACCGCGCGCCGAAGAATGGCTTCGTTTTGCAAAACCGATTGATCGGTTTGTCAAAGATGGCTTGCTGGAAAGGGATGGTGCGGTGTTGCGGTTGACGGGTGCGGGGGTTCTACTCTCTAATGAAGTGTTCCAGGAATTTGTGAACTGATGATTGATCTGCGAAGTGATACCGTGACGAAGCCGACCGCTGCGATGCGCGCGGCGATGGCTGCCGCTGAAGTGGGAGACGATGTTTACGGCGAAGACCCCACCGTCAACCGGCTGGAAGAGCGCGCCGCTGAGATCTGTGGAAAAGAGGCCGCGCTGTTTGTGCCCACCGGCACCATGGGCAACAACATTGGAGTGAAGGTTCATACGCAGCACGGGCAGGAAGTGATCTGCGAGGCGCGCGGCCATGTGCTGAACTACGAACTCGCGATGATTGCGTGGTTTTCCGGCTGCGTCCCCCGCGCGGTAGCGGCCGAAGACGGTATTTTGCACTGGGAACACATCCGCAAGGCAATTAAGCCGCCGGGTCCGCACGCTGCGCCGACGGGGCTGGTTCATCTGGAAAATACGCACAACATGGCCGGCGGCACCGTGTATCCCATGGACGTCTTGAACGACGTCTGCGACCGCACGCACGAACTGGGTTTGCCGGTACATATGGATGGCGCGCGGGTGTTCAATGCCGCCGCGGCGCTCGGGATTCCGGTGAAGGAGGTTGTCGCGAAGGTGGACACGGTGATGTTCTGCCTGTCGAAAGCGCTTGGCGCGCCGGTGGGTTCCATGCTCGCGGGCACGCAGGAGGCGATTGACCGCGGACGCCTTTATCGAAAGCGGTTAGGGGGTGGCATGCGGCAGGCGGGCGTGCTGGCCGCGGCCGGTTTGATTGCTTTGGAAGAGATGCCGGCCAGACTGCCGGAAGACCACGCGAACGCAAGACTGCTGGCGGAATCCATCACCTCCATTCCGGGTATTTCGATTGATCCAAGACGGGTAAAGACGAACATCGTTATTTTCGACGTCACCGGAACTCACTCCGATTCGCGGACGATCAGCGCGGAGTTGAAACGCCGCGGCGTCTTATCGAATGGTGTTGGATCGACGCACATGCGAATGGTTACTCACTACGATGTGACACGCGCGATGTGTGAAGAGGCGGCGGAGATTCTGCGGGAAGTATGCACATCACATTAACGAACAAGACAGCTTTGATCACCGGCGCGGGGCGGGGAATTGGACGGGCTATCGCGCGCCAACTTGGCGCCGCGGGGGCGGCGGTGATGATCAACGATCTGGATGCCGCGGCGGCGGACGAGACGGCCGCTGACATCCGCGCCGCCGGAGGGAACGCAGCGAGCTTGGCGGGCGACGTTACGGCGCCTGCATTTCCGCAGGAACTGGTGGACGCCACATTGGCTTCGTTTCGCAGCGTGGACATCATCGTCAATAACG
>JANXXV010000734.1 GCA_025350445.1 Bryobacteraceae bacterium
CGGCGGGAATTGGCTATTTGGTTTTCAATTGGCGAACACTACGCCGGCAACGTATCGAGCTTCTGTCTTTACCAATGGGCTTCAACCCGGAATGTATACTGGAAACCTGGCTATTAGCGCAACCGGATTCACTACAGCGAATATCCCCGTCACGTTGCGAGTTACGACAACTTCCGAGCTTTCCTTCACTCCCAGCACCACCCTCGCCTTTACGGCCGCAGTGGGATCGCCCGCGCAGACCAAGGCGCTAATAATCAGCAGTTCCGGTTCTCCCCTCACTTACCAAGCGGCCCGCAGCACACAGATCGGAGGGGATTGGCTCGCGATTTCACCCACCAATGGCACCACGGAATCTCCCACTGGCACCGTTACTGTGGTGGCAGTGCCAGGTGCTCTCGCTGTGGGCACATACTCGGGCTTCATCAGTGCCCAGGTCCCAGCCAGCGGCGGTACACCGGCATCCACGCCTATTTCGGTGGGGGTCACGCTCACTATCGTCGCGGCAGCACAACTGACCGCGCTACCCTCAACACTAGCTTTCAACTTCCAAACTGGCAGTACCGTACCGGCCGCCCAGACTTTGACCATAGGTAGTTCCACCGGGTCGGTGGGTTTCTCGACGGCCACGGATACTGGCGCCGTTACGCCATCTTGGCTTGCAGTTACTCCGATAAGCGGGAGCACCCCTTCCCAACTCGCGGTCAGCGTGAATCCGGCTGGCCTTACGCCGAACACGTATGCCGGAAGGATTACGGTCAGTTCAACCGGGGGGGCAGCACCGTTGGTGGTATCGGTGACGCTTGTGGTGAGCAATTTGCCCTTGCTTACCGTTCAACCGTCGGCTCTGCTGTTCACCGCGCAAACCAACGGGCAGAGCCCTCCAAACCAAAATCTCAACTTGTCCAGCACCGGAACTACACTTCCGTTTACAGTGACGCCGGCGGTCAGCTCACCGGCCGGCGGCGGCTGGCTTTTCGTCAGTCCGCTTGCGGGCTCCGCCAGCAACATTGTGTCGCCCATCGCGGTCGCGGTGAACCCAAGCGGGCTGCCCGCGGGAACCTACAACGGCACTCTCACTATCGTGTCGGCGTCGGCTGGCAATCCCACGCAGACGGTGAACGTGACGCTGGTGGTTAGCGCCGCCGTGACCCTGACCCTCAGCACGAACTCGCTGGCCTACGTCGCGCAGTCCGGCGGACTGCCTCCCGCCTCACAGTCTTTCAATGTCGGCTCGTCCGATACTTCTCCCGTGGCCTTCGTGATCGGCGCCAGTACCAGCGACGGCGGCAAGTGGCTATCCACCAGCCTCACCAGTGGAACGACACCTGTGCAAGGCATCGGAGCGTCGATCAATCAAGCGGGACTGGCCCCGGGAAACTATACCGGCACCATCACGGTGACCGCGTCCGGCCTCGCCTCGATTGCCAGCACCCAGACCATCGCCGTGAGTTTGACGGTGAGTACACAAGCCTACACGGCTTTGCCCGCATCGCTGACCTTTGCACAGGCGGCTAACGGCGCAGCGCCGCCGGCCCAAACCATCCAGATCTCCAGCGCAACGCCGGGCTCCACGTTTCAGGTCTCCGCTATCTCCACCAATAACTGGCTGTCGGTCACTCAGTCCACCACCACCACGCCTGGAACGCTCACCGTAGTTGCAAACGGAGCCACCCTCGCACCGGGAACCTACGCAGGCCAGATCAATATTACCGGCAGTGCCGGCTCGTCCCAAATTTCCGTAACGCTTACGGTAAGCAACATGCCGCCGCTGATTCTTGCGCCCACCGCCCTTACGTTCAACTTCCAGACAAGCGGCACTGTACCTGCGGCACAAGGCCTCGCGGTTACCACGTCCGGCACTGCTTTGAGCTTCACCACATCCGCGGCAACTTCTTCGGGTGGCAGTTGGCTCGCCGTGAACCAGGCGTCGGCAACCACCCCGGCGCAGCTCAGTATCACCATCAATCCCTCGGGATTGGCGGCGGGTACTTACAACGGAACAATCACCGTTACGCCCTCCGGCGCTGGCGCTGGGCCCGCGGCGGTAGCGGCGGTTACGCTGGTGATTACAGCCCCCGCGCCTCCGTCGGTAACCGGATTTGTAAACGCGGCCAGCTACGCTCCGGGGCCTGCGGTTCCGGGCATGATCGTCACGCTTTTCGGCACCGGAATGGGCCCGTCGAACGTGATTAGCGCAAACGTGGTGGGCGGCTTCTTCGAGTCAAAGGTTTCCGACACCCGTGTTCTGTTCGATGGCAACGCCGCTCCCATGATTTACACGTCGGCGGGCCAGGTAGCCGCGATCGTGCCTTACGCATTGTATGGCCGCTTAAGCACCACGGTCCAGGTGGAGTATCTCGGCGTAAGGTCGAATAGCCTGATTCTGCGGGTGGATAATTCGCTGCCCGGTCTGTTCTCGGCAAATGCCTCGGGACGGGGCGGCGGCGCGATTCTGAATCAGGACAACTCCGCAAACACGGTCAATAACC
>JANXXV010000740.1 GCA_025350445.1 Bryobacteraceae bacterium
AGCCAGGACAAGGCCAAGGGCAAGGGCAAGGGCAAGGGCAAGGGCAAGGGCAAGGGCAAGGACAACAGCAAGGCCAAGGGCAACAGCAAGGGCAAGGACAACAGCAGGGCCAGGGCCAAGGACAAGGTCAACAGGCCCAAACTGGTCAGCAGGGCGGTCAGGGAGGCCAGTTCAGTCAAGGCCAAAACCGCGGCGGCGCCAATAATGGCGGCGGCATCTATCGCACCCACGAATTCACCGGCCAGGATGCAACTGCTACTACCGGGGGCGGAGGCGACATGGAGCGCGCTTATCGCGAAGGCATGCGGGACCTCTCGCAGCTCCGCCAGTCCCTGCGCGACAATCCCGACGCCGAACGCGACATCATGGACCTGATTCGCGAGATGCAGAAGATCGACCCGGTCCTCGCTCCCGGTAATCCCGCACTGATTGAACAGCTTCGCACGCAGATTCTGCCGAACCTGGAACAAGTGGAATTGCAGCTCCGCCGTAAGCTGGAAAATCAACAATCCGGCCAGGTTCGCAGCAGCGCCACCGAGCGTGTCCCTACCGGTTACGGCGACGCCGTGGCGGAATACTTCCGCAAACTAAGCAAAGGAAAATAGTCTATGAAGAAAAGCTTTATTAGAGGAATGATTCTGGCGGCACTGGCCGCGCTAAGTATACAGGCGGCCAGTGCGCTGGAGGGCTTCCCGGACCCCGCAACCGGCATTGGGCACTCGGCCGCGAAGGGAAAACAAATTGCCGTGCTGGCGGGCGGCTGTTTTTGGTGTACCGAGGGCATCTTCGAACAGCTCATCGGCGTCAATCAAGTGATTTCCGGTTATTCCGGCGGCGATGCAAACGGCGCGCACTACGAGATCGTAGGCTCAGGCAAGACCAACCATGCCGAGTCTATCGAAATCACCTTCGACCCCTCCAGGATTTCCTACGGCGAGATCCTTAAAGTGTTTTTTAGCGTCGCTCACGATCCCACCACCAAGGATTATCAGGGTCCCGATCATGGCCGCCAATACCGCTCTGTCATCTTCTATAAGACGCCCGAGCAGAAAAGCATCGCCGAATCCTACATTAAGCAACTTGAGGAAGCGAAGATTTTCTCCAAGCCAATCGTCACCGAACTCGCTCCGCTGGTAAAGTTCTACCCGGCCGAAGAATACCATCAGGACTTCATCCGGAATAATCCAAATCATCCGTATGTAATAGTCAACTTTCGTCCGAAGTTGGCAAAGCTGAAGAAATACTACCCGGCGATGTTGAAGAAATAGCGCTTTGTCGCAACGTGGCGCTTGCAACTGCAGCCGTTCCGTGATGTGATGATCGTTCGCATGGCGACACCAATCACACGAACTTTTCCAACTTCCGCACAGACACCCACGCGCACCCGCTACTGGGTTGTCGTCTTCGCCGTTACATTGGCGGTCCTATCCTACATAGACCGTGTCTGTATTTCCCAAGCCGCGCCGGTCATCTCCAAAGACCTCGGGCTGGATAAACAGCAGATGGGCTACATCTTCTCCTCCTTCGCCATAGCCTACGCGCTGTTTGAGATTCCCGGCGGATGGATGGGCGATTGGATGGGGCCGCGCAAGGTCCTGATGCGCATCGTAATCTGGTGGTCGATCTTCACCGCCGTCACCGGATTCATGTGGAACTTTACGTCGATGGCCATTGCGCGTTTTCTGTTTGGCGCAGGTGAAGCGGGCTGTTTCCCCAACCTGACAAAAGCATTCAGCACCTGGCTTCCTCAGGTCGAACGAGTCCGCGCACAAGGCATCATGTGGACGTTCGCGCGCTGGGGAGGCGCCTTCACGCCGCCGCTGGTAATCCTGGTTTTCAGGTACTTATCCTGGCGTGGCGCATTCGTGTTGTTCGGTGCTTTAGGTGTCGTTTGGGCCGCATTCTTTTACGCGTGGTTCCGCGACAATCCCAAGGACAACAAGAGTGTAAACGCGGCCGAGCTGGAGTTGCTGGCGGAAAATGCGAGGATGGCGGAGAGTGGACACGGGAACGTACCCTGGGGCAAGCTGACCACTTCCCGCACTGTCTGGCTGTTGTGGGCGCAATATTTCTTCTTGTCTTACCCTTGGTACTTTTACATTACCTGGCTTCCAACCTATTTGCAGGAGAACCGCCATCTTTCGCCCGGGGAGAGCGCAAAGCTCGCAATCCTGCCACTGTTTTTCGGCGGCCTTGGGGCGTTGATCTGCGGATTTATTTCGGCCAGAGTCGCCGTTCTCACGGGTAGCGTTGCCACCGCGCGGCGCCTTCTCGCCTGCATCGGATTTGCCGGCGCGGCGGTGCTGCTGTACCTTGCCATTCACACCGCCAATCCCACTTACGCCATGCTGATGATGGGCCTCGCCAGCTTCTGCAACGATCTGGTGATGCCTGGCGCCTGGGCCGCTTGCATGGACATCGGGGGCAAGTACGCGGGCACCATGGCCGGCTCTATGAACATGATGGGCAACCTCGCCGGTTTCGTCGCGCCTTCGGTTGGCGGCATCATCCTCAAATCAACCGGCGGCAACTGGAATATGTTCCTCTATTCGATGGTCGGAATGTACGTCCTGGGCATCTTCTGCTGGCCGTTCATCGATCCGGTCACGCCGATCGATCAGGACTAGTGGCCGCCCCGGCTAATTCTTTACAACATGCCACCGGGGGCAAGGTGGGGCAGACACCTTGTCTGCGCATAGGCGTTAAGGTAAGCTAAACTGCGGACATCGTAGCACCACTCCCTCACGGCGAGCGGCTCGGTTAACCCATTGATCCTACGGAGCCGCGCGCGTAAGCAAGCGGTGGATCATAGCCCAATTACGGAACATTTTCAATAACA
>JANXXV010000741.1 GCA_025350445.1 Bryobacteraceae bacterium
CGAAAGGGTGGCTCTTTTTTTCTGCTATAGAGACATTGCCGTCAAGCTGCCTTTGATCGGCGAAGATTTGTTAAAATGAAGTCTCCGGTCTGAATACCGTATGCCGAGTGTGTGCTTGACTCAGGTGGGTGCGGGCTGGCAGCATTGCGCGGGGCTGGCACCCTCGCCCGCGCGGAGACCCTGCCCCCGCTTGCGGCAGCGGGACGAAGGCGTCCCGAGCAGTTCAGGGGAACCGCCCCACCGGGCGGCTGCCAGAGCAACTAACTTAAGTCAAGCAGATACCCGGATACCGTATTTAACCCATTGTTTTGAGGAAGAGGACAAATCTGTGAAGCGAAGCACTATTCTATTGGCATGCGCCGCTCTTTTGACTGCCTCCTGCAGTAAGCAGGAGAAGTTGAAAGCGCAAGCCCCGGTGGACGATAAAGCTGCCGTCATCACGACATCTCCGGCTAAGGCCGATTCGCAGCCGCTATCGCAGGCGGCAGTTGTTGTGAAGCCAACGGAAGAGCATGAGAAGGAGAGGATGGCCGAGGCCGTCGGTTTGTATCCGGTAAGGGTGGATACAAAGTACGGCTTCATCGATAAGACGGGGAAGATAGCGCTTGAGCCGAAGTTTGGCGCCGCGCTCGCCTTCGCCAATGGATTAGCTCCGGCGCAGGATATGCAAACCGGCAAGTGGGGTTATATCGACAAGTCGGGTAAGTTCACCATCCCGGCGAAGTTCGACATTGCTTACCCTTTCGCTGAAGGCATGGGCGTGGTCCGGCTGGCCGGTAATTATGGCGCTGTCGACCGTTCCGGCAATATTGTCGTTCCCACCACGTTTGCCGGCATGAGCCAGTTTACCGACGGCGCCGCGGCGGCTTTAATCAACCAGGGCGTGGGAGGCGGTAATGTGGCCACCGCGTGGGGTTTTGTGGATAAGGAAGGGAAGTATCTGATTCAACCTCGTTTTGAGAGTGTCACTCCATTTGGAGAGGGGTTAATTGGAGTCAGGAAGCTGGGTGGAATGTGGGGCTATGTCGATATCAAGAACCAGCAGGTGATTGTTCCTCAGTTCCATGAAGCGGGACCATTTTCGGAAGGTCTGGCGGCGGCCAAGGATAAGCACTTGCGATGGGGTTTTATCGATAAGGCGGGCAAGTATATTATCGCCCCCCAGTTCATTGCCGCGAATGCTTTCTCAGAGGGGTTGGCGGCCGTGTTCAAGGAAAACAAATGGGGTTTTATCGACAAGGCGGGGAAGTTTGCGATTGCGCCCAAATTCGATGGAGCCACGCAGTTTAACGATGGCCTGGCGTTGATCAAGACAGGCGAAAAAGAGGGCTACGTGGACAAGACAGGCAAGACAGTCTGGACCGCGAAAAACTGAAAACCGCCCGCCGTTAGGGAGCCGGTTGTACACAGAGGCCAGCGCCGTCGAACGACGAGGTGCGGCCGATGCTGACAGTCAGATTCGAAAACACGCCGCTGCCACAGGCGGCAGTGCCTGCCGGGATTGCCGGCACCAAAAAATTAATCTGATACAGGCCAACACCATCGCGGGTGATGGCGGCGGTGGCAGGGCTGTTTCCAGGTTTGGATGCCGGGGTGTTGGGGCGGAAGTCAAAGGCGACATTCACACCCTCGGTCGTCACCGGGGCCCTTGGCAAGTCACCGGTGGCAATGGAGAATACGGGAAACCCCAAGCCGAACGCGGCCATGGATAAAACCTCGCCGCCCCGGGCTGGATTCGAGGCCGAAACCAGGCTTCCATCCGCGTGCCTGAATACAGGCGTACACGGCGTGTTTGGGGTGGGCGGAAGGGCATCGCACGACGTAATCACATGGATATTGTCGGGCACGGCCTGCAGCGGCAGCGGATCTCCGGCAACGCCATTGCGGCTTACCGTCACGGTGGCGAAGTTGAAAGGCATGCGGGAGCCGGGAACGTTCGGCACCAACTCAAAGGGAATCTGCACCATGATCGCAGTGAGAGGAGTGCAGGGCGCCATGCCGTTGCACGGGTCCGACGGATAGATGCCGGCCAGGGGAATCGGCATCGGGTCACTGAGAAAAGTCTGTTTCAGCGATACCGAAAAGCCTCCCAGCAAGGTAGGTAACGGTGTGACGCCGGCTAAAACAGGCTGCGTGACAGGTGCGCCGCTGATGCGCACATAGAGCAGGATTACCTGGCCTGGGGCTACCTTAGTCAGAGCGGGCGGCGTATACCCGGCGCTGGTGACCAGATTATCGGCCGGCGCGGCGTTCTGCTCATCCTGAGCCAGGGCTAAGTGAGCCAGAAGCAACGGGCAGACCGCCAGAGTAAGAATGGCTAGCAGACGCATAATGCCCTCTCGTCTATTATCCCCCAAAATGTCGCAGACAGGGTGTCAGTTCAGAAAGGCGCGGACTATGAATACCGCCGCTTGTTCTCTTGTAACAGGCAGTGAGCCGCAGTACTGCGTAGCGCTGCACCCCGAGGTAATTCCCAATTCGCGCAGCTTCTGGATGTAAGGGAAGAAGAAAGCATTAGCGGGTACATCCGTAAAATAAGCGGCCGGCGGGAAGCTGAAGTTATCGCCCTGGAGGTCTTTCAATTTGCCGCGGACAATGAAGGCGGCCATCTGTTCGCGGGTGTTGGTGGCATCCGGACAGAAGGTGGTCGTAGTGCAGCCGGCCGTGATACCAAGCTCACGCAGCTTTTGGATGTAGACAAAAGACGGGTGGTTGGTGGGCACGTCGGTGAAATACGGAATGTTGTTAATGGCGAAATAGTTTCCGTAGAGGGCGCGGATGACGAAGACGGCCATGTCGGCTCTGGTGATGGGGAGCGTGGGGCAGAACAGATTGGGCGAGCAGCTCGACAGGATATTCCACAGCTTGGCCACATTCACATAGTTATAGGAGAGCGCGTCGGTGGGCACGTCCCCGAACTGCCTGGTGGTGTTCCAGGGGAAGTAGCTGACCCACTCTCCATAGTGGCTGGCGCCATCCGGACGGGCCTTCGCATATTGGCCGGAGACCCACAGGCCGCCTTGCTGAGGATCGATGGCGGCGCCAAAATATTGACCCCACCGGGCCAGGCCAGCGTTCGAGATATCGTAGAACCCTTCGCCGGTCTTTACTTCCTGAATGCCGGGAAAGGCGGGCGAGCCATTGGCATCGGTGGTGGTGCCGGCAACCAGCTTATTGGGAAAGCCGATGGTTGCCGAATTCAGGCTGGCGGGAATATCCAGGGCGGGGTAGAAGAAGTTGCCGTTGGTCCAACGCGCCTGGAAGGTGAGTTTGCCGATGGTGGTGTCGATTCTGCTGTACACCACGGTGGAGGGTTCATCGGGCTGGGATACGTTCTGCGCGATGAACAGGAAGCCATCGCGGAAGACGGCTTTCAGGATGCGGGAATCGCCCGTATCGAGCGTGACGGGCGAGCCGGGCTGCGCGGCCGGGGCAGGGAAGCTATAGCTCCAGAATCCAGGGACGGTGATGCGGCTGGCCAGCGGGCTTGCGCTAACCGGATTGACAATGCGCCACAGAGTGACCGTGGTAGCGTTGGCGGTATTGGAGGCGTTGGCCAGAACTCCATACTCATGGGGAATGAAGCCGGGCCGGCCCCGGGAAAGTGGCGGCTGGAGTGAGAACACAGTGGTTTGGTCCGCATTCTGCAGATTGAAGATGTCCTGGTAGGTGAGTGTGGTTGTGCCCGGGTTGTAGAGTTCCACCATCTTCAAAATACGGACCTTGGCGTACTGTATCTGGCCGGTGACCGCGCTGAACATATTGGCGGTGATATAGACCGCCTGGTTGTCAAAGCCGAGCTGCGGGAAATCGGCCCAATTTTGCGTGGCCGTGCCGCCATCGGCAGAGGCGTCGAGGGCCCAGTTCTTCCAGCCCCCGGCATAGGTAGCGGTATTGGAAACAGACAGCAGAAAATAGGATTGCCGGGTGGAACCGACGCCGCGCAGGACCGTAAGGCTGAGCAGAAATCTGCCGTGTAACTGGTCATAGCGAACAGACGGGTTGGAGAACTGGCAACCGGCGGCGCCGCCGGGACAGACAACCGGCAACTGGTCGCTGAACCATTGCGAAAGCTGGGTCCTGTTGATCAACTGGCCAGCCTTGGTGTAGAGTGCGATGTTCGAGTTTTCCACCAGCAGCATGTCCTGGGGACCGACGGCGATGTCGGGGTCTGGAGGATCCAGTGAAGGGGTTGGCTGAGGAGCTTCCCAACTGACGGTAGGCGCCGCCACCAGCGGAGTGACCCTGGGATCCGGGTAGTAGAGGGTCACGCCATCGGTATTGGAAATCACCGGCGGAGCGGGCGCGCGGACGGGAACGCGGGATGTGGCAATCGATTTCCGGCTTGCATATTCTCCCGCCGAAACCGTGGGCTGGGGTGGAAGCGGACGATTCTGCGTCACCTGACCGGCTAGCGCGCCGGGAAGCCCGGACGGTTGCAGCGGGTTGAACGGAGAGGACAAGGACGTCTGACCGGCGGCTACTTGTCCCGATGTTTGTAACGATGTTTGTATCTGCGCCATTAAAAGGCCGCTCGAAACAATGCCCGTCAAGCCAAGGCATACCAACTTTGTTTTTCTCATAGTAAAGGGAGGAACGCTTCTGAAAGCTGTTTTACCCGGGCGTTCCAACTTTCCCGGTGCGCAATCCCGATACGGCTTTGCCGTAGGAAGGCGTCTTTTTCCACCACCGCTTTTTCGAGCTGAGCGGTGAACTCATCCGGCTGATCGTAAAGATAGAGTAGCGATTTGAATTCTTCCATCTCAGGTAAAGCGGTGCCGACTACAGGGAGTCCATAGCTGAAGTACTCATACAGCTTGATGGGGTTGGTGCCCAGGGTGAGATTGTTGCGCAGGAAGGGGATGAGGGCCACGCGGAACATGGCCATGTACTTGTGAAGCCCGGAGTGCGGCACTTCTCCAACGAAGACGATATTTGGCAGTTTGTTCAGGCGGAGAATGCGCTTATCCTCGACGCGGCCGATGAGCAGGAACTTCCAATTCGGATGAGCGCGGGCGGCTTTCTCTACGGCATCCACATCGAACCAGAAATCGAGTGCGCCGACATAGCCGACGATGATCTCAGACCCATTGCCGATCTCAGACCCATTGGCGGCCGATCCTTTGCGATCGGTTTCGCCGCGGCTGAACCAGGATTCATCCACGGCATTGCGCACCAGGATCGATTTGTTCTTGAGATAGGGATATTGGGCCACGTTCTCATTGAGCAATTGCTGCGAGGAGAAGACGACAAGATCGCTGATCTCAAAAAGCGCGGGCTCTTTTTCGACGATCTCGCGGGAGATTTTGCGGAAGCCGCTGAGCACATCGTGGCAGTCGTAGACGATGGGGAAGCCGAACTGTTCGCGGAGCTTTTGCGCGGCATCGATCCAGAGCGGGAAGCTGACCATCTGGATGAGCTTGGTGGTCCCCTCGGCATCGAACACGGTTTTGAGTGCATTCACGATGAGCGTGCTTTCGTGGGCCGACAGCAGGCGGTCGTGAAAAACAGGCTCGAAGGGGAGGTGAATGTGAAGCTCGGCGATGAGCGGTTCCAGGATGTGCAACTTCGGGCTACTGCTGAAGACGTAGGGATTCGGAAATTCCCGACCGAGGTGGGGATTGAGGTAAAAACACTGCTGCCCGAGGGAGGCAAACGTACGGGCCAGGTGCTGGGTACGCTGGATGCGCGTGTGCCAGTCGGTCATTGGGAAGAAGAGCAGGGCGGGTGGGTGGGTGGGAGCGTGGGTGCCGTTATTCCGGGAATGATCGCGGGCGATGGTTTGCGAGGGATAGCGCCAGCAATTCTGGAAGTGTTCCGGGCGGAGATTGGGGAAGAGGGGGAAATAGAGCCAACGCAGGTAGTACGGGCGAATGGTTTCCTTGCCGCGCTCCAGTGCCTTTCGGAAGACGGTTTTCATTCGGATGCTAGGGGCTCAGGGTGGGTAACTCTTTCATTCTAGCAGGGTTTAGGTGGTGGCCGGGGTGGATTTGCGGTTTTGCGAAACAAAGCCAAATCCGGGCGGGGGAGTTAAACGCAGAGTAGTGGGCCCGAACTCCTGGTAGGTTCACGCGGCGTCCAGTCCTTCTACTTCGCCTTCTGCAGTTTCCGAAGGATGCCGGTAGACTTCGTCAACTGGATAATGGTCTTGGCAGATTTGGCAGATCAAATAGCCGTGCCGAACTTCGAGCAGATTCCCGCACACCAGACATGAATGGGGTCTCAACAAGTCACCTCCGAATTGAATATTTGAGCGGGGATCGTTTGCCAATTGAAGTCAACGCTCTCGCCTTGACTTTGCAGGTTGATCTTAGTCTTCGCCACGTTGATGGAGACCGCCGTGAAAATTAGAACTAAACTTTTCTGTCGCATCATAATCTCTAAGTTGTTAGGGTCTAAACTGCATTTCTGGCTTGAGTATGGACTCCGGGATTAACAGGCGGATCGACGATTGTCTGTAAGCTGTTGTATTGATTATGTTGATTTTTGAAAAGACTTGTGATCGTAAAAGTTTTCATCGGTTGGGCGGCGTGTAACGGACCGCGATATTTACCGGCTATCGAACCGGATTCGCGCCCAGGGTTGTTCACGGTCTTTCCCCCCGACCTGATTATCAGGAACGGTCCTCGCCGTCAAGGGTTCGCTTCGCCGCGCAACAACGGGTTCCGGGCCGTTCCGAACGCCCCCACTGATAAGGGGGAAAGACCTCGACTGGTTGACCGATCCGAATCCGGCACCGTCGGTGGGGAATATCGTGGCTCGTTACACGGCGAAAAAACACCAACGGAGCGGAGAACGCCCGGGCCGCACTGGTGATGAAAACGGGCGATGAACTTGGTGTGAGCAGGAGATAGGCGGCGGATTCGCTTTGCTTGGTCCGTGCGGAGAATACGGGTTATAATCTACGCAGAAGATGCGGAGAATGTACATTCACGAGCTTCCGGACTGGCCCCGGTTTGACTGGAACCGGGAACGCCTCGGGAGAACCGATTGTGTCGGAGTAGGAGAAGGGAAAAAGGTTAACAAAAGCACTTTCACTCCGTCACGCTGAGGCTGGCTGCGGGCGGGAGCGAGTAGCGCCTGCGCTCCGGAAGCTTTGTAAGCGTATTGCTTTTCAGTTAGGTGCTATTGTGATGAGGGAATTGTTCAGGTTCAGGTACGTATTCTCCGCATATACGCCGCAGCAGAGTTTGACAAAAACGAACAGTATCGTGTTGCTTCAATACGTAAAACAAAGTAACAGTTCAGGTACCCACCTGGAAGCCAGTTTGGGAGTTCGCCGTAGCGCTGCGGCTAAGCTATTGATTCTTAGTGCAGCCGTGCAGCCGTCCGTGGAATTCGCGCTTCATAGGCGCAAATCGGTCGCTATGAGTCGATTTTGCGGGGAGCCTGAACTGTTACAACAACTTATACAAATGTCATAATCGCAACGTAATTTAATCGTTGACAATTATAGTTTTACGTCTCATGCTTCTTCCAGAGATCGGCATTTTGTTTAGCAATACCTGACTGTGATTCTGAATTATACGAAGTGCGCCTTGGCGCGCCTAATCGCACGTGTTTGAGGAGGTAAAGTATGTCTAATTTAAGAAATGGGGTTGGAGTAGCCATTTTAGCGCTCCTAAGCCTAACTACTGCGCTTACAGCACAGCAACCAACAGTTTACGGCCCCCAATCTTCCGGCTCCGTCGCCTTTTGGTATTTGGGTGGGGCTCCGACCTGCTGCACGAGTCTCACTAACAAGTACTGAATTCAAAGTCTCCTGACCATCGTGCCGCCCAATAACGGCAACCCGACTCCCAGTATTCAGTGGTCTACGGACAGCCCTTCAAGACTTAACATTTCTCCCGCTCCGGACGGCCTCTCGGCAACACTGACTGCTACAGGAGCAAGTGGCTTTCAAGCCGGCTATGACATCCATGTAACCGTAACTTATGACGGCACACCATCAAGCCCGTTTCCGGTGTTCCTCAATACTCCCTTTACAATGGTTCATGGCGGGCCGTATAACTTCAGCACTTGCACCGCCGCTGGCTATACTGAGCCCGGGTTTGTCGAAGCGGCTGGAGTCTCTGTCGCAGATCTGATTGGGCAAACGCTCCTTCCGATAGATGTCAATGAGACTCTCGAGAATCCGAGAAACTTCAACGGTTCCGATTGGTTTACACCACCGCCAACGGCTACAGCATGGACGCCGGCCCATGGAGATTGGTCGGGGAACACATTTACTGATGCGATCCTCGTCTGCGGCTCGGGGTTCCATCCGAATCCTCAAGCCTATAGTCTCAACGGCACGACCTTGGAAAGCAATATTACTCAGAAGTTTTGGATTGGCACATCCGCCCATTTTCAGGGCGTGTGTGTTCAACGGGACGTCATCAGTGAGTACATCGATCATGCTACCTATGTATCTCTTACGACGCCCATTGTTAACAAGCCAGACTGTAATCAAGGGACGGTAATTAACTAGAAAGAGGTTTATGATGAAACTAACCGCGATCTTGAAAAAGTCCTTTGTAGCCATCCTCTTTTGCCAGGCTTCGGTCCTGTGCGTCTTGGGGTCTTCGGTGGAAGAACTGGCCACAAAGGCAGATGCAATCATAATCGGAACTGTTACGACACGGACCGAGAGCCAGGGTAGTGTATCGTTCGACATTGTTCCCGAAAGAATTCTAAAGGGGCCAGCTGCTTTCAATGGAAGAGTGCTGCATTCATGGAGCGGCAAGTTGCGCGGTCGTGCCCAGACTATTGACATAACTCTCCGCGGCATATGGTTCTTGGTTCGTTCTTCGGCTCCTGAATGGGAGCTCTTAACGGCGAGACCGCAGTGGCACGGAATGATTCCGAGCTTGTATTTTCCGGTGGGGATACTCAGTGCTGATTACCGCTATCAGGCTGGATCACCGCTTTTGGATGTTCTAACTTTCGAGGTAGCGGCAGGATTGGAGTCCGCGGGTGAGTCCTCAGGTAGTCAAGCCGGAATTCTAATAGCGTTGGGAGACAGTAAGGCTCTATCCACGCAAACGGTGTTGAATCATTTAGTTAACTCTCCAACTCCGGGCAGTCAACTAGTTGGTTTAGCGGGTGTTCTGTCTAGAGGTCAGAGGGGATCGATAGCAGAACTCTCCCGCCGCTGGCCAGTTATTGGGAACGATGCTAATCGGCAACTTGTCATTAATGCCGTGAGGGACTCGTTTCGCGACACGTCGCCAGATAACGTTCAACAACTTGCTACGCTCGCTGGAGCAACCTCAACACCGACGGACTTGAAGGATGCGGCAGTCCATGCATTAGCTTCGATACATACCAAGGAAGCACTGCCTTTACTGGCAGGTCTTTTATCGAGCACAGATCCAGAGGAGCGTATGAAGGGGGTGTCAGGTCTTGCCGCGTTCGCAAACGGCTGCCCTCAGCAGACGCCGGGGAATGTTGCAAGTATGGAGTATCTGCAATTCAGGAACCTTAGCCCGTTTAGAACTGTCGAGACCATGGCCAACTTCGCATTTCGGCGTGGACCGGAAGAGCAGGAAACTCGTCTCGTCTCGTATTGGCTCAATTGGTGGAACCTGAATAAGGCTTCAGTCGGGGCTAATTGAGGTCGACATATGTTGGATGTTCAAGGTCGTCCATAGTGTGAATGCGGAGAATACGAGCTATAATCTCCGCAGGAGTTGCGGAGAATGTATATCCATGAACTTCCGGACTGGCCCCGATTCGAATGGGACAGGGAATGCCTCACCGAGCTTCTGGCCGCCGTCCGCCACCGGCAGGGCCGGCTGATAGGCCGCATGGAAG
>JANXXV010000849.1 GCA_025350445.1 Bryobacteraceae bacterium
CAAACAAGCCAGCGGCGCTTTTAACCCTTTCGCCAGCGGTAGAACGCAAGAATCGGGCACGCGGCAATCGCTGAAGGAAAGGCTCGACGTCACCGACGCCCGCATCGACATTTTTCCGTGAATATCCGATGACGCGAAACCCGCGGTTCCCGTCTCCACCAGAAACCCTTGAATTCCCGCCTCCGTCCTTGCCCACACCACCGCCACCGCCGCAACAGATCCGTTCGTGATCCAGGTCTTCTCGCCGTTCAAGATCCAGCCGTTGCCATCCTTCCGCGCCTTGGTCAACATGCCTGCCGGGTTCGATCCGAACCCCGGCTCGGTAAGCCCAAAGCAGCCAATGGCCTCGCCGGACTGCATCCTCGGCAGCCAGCGTTCTTTCTGCTCCTCCGATCCAAACGTGTAGATCGGATACATCACCAACGCCCCTTGCACCGACGCAAAACTGCGGACGCCGGAATCGCAACGTTCCAGCTCCTGCATGATCAAACCGTATTCCACATTGCTCATGCCCGCGCAGCCGTAGCCCGCCAGCGTGGCGCCAAAGAACCCCAACTCGCCCATCTCGCGGACGGTCTCCATCGGAAACCTGCCTTCGCGGTAACAATCTTTGATCCGCGGCATCAATTGTTCCTCGGTGAACCGCCGCGCTGTTTGCCGCACCAACAACTCCTGCCCGCTGAACTGGGAATCCAACAACATGTAATCGACGCCGCGAAAAGCCATATGATCCATGGTAACAATGGAGAAACCTGAGTGAATCCATCGTTGAAACAACTGAAGACCAAGCCGGACAGCCTTTACCCTATATACTGGGATCGTGCATGCGCTTTTCTGTTGACGCTCACGCCATAGGCCAGCACTTAACGGGGAACGAAGTTTATATCCGCAATCTCATGGGTGGGTTTGCGGGGTTAGACCAATCGTCCGAATTTATCGCATACCTCTCCGCGAACGAACGCGACGCGGCAGCAGGGGTGCCTGCCCGTTTTGCGCGCCGGCATGTGTCGAACAATTCGTTTGTTCGTCTCGGCTTCGATCTCCCGCGCCAACTCCGGCGGGACCGTCCGGATCTGCTGCATGTCCAGTACACCGCCCCCCTCACCTGCCCGGTGCCGGTGGTGGCTAGCGTGCACGACGTCAGCTTCCTGGAACACCCCGAATATTTTCCGTGGATGCGTACGATGCAACTCCGCATCACCGTGGAGCGGACGGTCCGTTCAGCGGCGAAAGTCATCACCCCGAGCGAATTTTCCCGCCGCGCCATCGCGAAGGCCTACTCCCTTGACGATTCAAAAATCGAGGCGGTGCCCATCGCCGTGTCCTCTGCCTTCCATCCCATCTCGCGCGAACTGGCCATTGGCAAAGTGAAAGCCCGGTTCCGCATCCCCGCGCCGTTCATTCTGACGGTGGGCGATCTGCAACCGCGGAAAAACCAGATCGGCCTGATTCACGCCTTCGAAGCTCTCATAAAGTCGAACCCAAACCTCACGCATCACCTGGCGATTGTCGGTCAAAAGACCTGGTATGCCGACCATGTAGTCAAGGCCGCCAAGTCGTCCGCCGTGGCCGACCGCATTCACTTCACCGAATTCGTCACCGACGACGAACTGCTGCACCTCTACAACGCCTGCGAGGTGTTCGTGTTCCCGTCGTTCTATGAAGGCTTCGGATTGCCGATTCTGGAGGCGATGGCCTGCGCCCGGGCTGTAGCGTGCTCAAACAGCTCCGCCATGCCGGAGGTGGCAAACGCCGCCGCCCTTCTTTTCGCCCCGGAATCCACCGAGCAAATGACCCGTGCTATCCGCGACATCGTACTCGATGCGGAATTACGTGGAAGAATGGAGCGATTAGCACAGCATCGTGCGTCATTATTTACATGGGAACGAACAGCCCGAAGAACGCTGGAAATTTACTACGAAATCGCCGGCCGGAAAAAGATGTCTGTCCGGCAGCAGGCAAAACCGATCTCCATCTTACGGCCATGAGATATCTCGCTCTGCTTTCGATTACCGCGTGCCTCTACGGCCAAGCCGCCTTGACGGCGGAGTTGCGCAATGGCGCGGCCGTGGAGAAGAAGGTGGCCCAGAGTGAAACGCTGCACTACAGCATCAACTGGCCCAGTGGCCTGAGCCTCGGCGAAGGCCAGCTTTCCTCGACGCGGACGAAATCCTCGGAGGGCGAACGCTGGGAGTTCAGTCTAAACCTCGAAGCGGCAATCCCCGGCTTCCCTGTGCAGGAAACTATCGTGTCGAAGGCCAACGCAGGATATTGCAGTACGGATCTGGAAAAAAATTCGATTCGCGGGAAAAAGACCTCGAAGGAAACCACCGCCTTCGACGCAGTGAAGATGACCGCCACCCGGACCACGCTGAACGGCGGCGGCAAATCGGACCTCTCCATTCCCGCCTGTGCCAAGGACGCCCTGGCCTATATCTACTTTCTGCGCCGCGAACTGGCTCAGGGCCGGCTCCCCGTGATGCAGAAGGCGTACTACGGAGCCGCCTACGATACGCGCGTGCAGTTCATGGGCTCACAGGTGATCCGCGTCGGCGACGCACAAATGGATACCGATCGCATTTTGGCAACCGTCAAGGGCCCCGCTTCTGAAAACACGGTCGAGATTTTCTTCGCCCGTGACGCCATCCGTACTCCCGTGCTGGTGAGGGTGCCGCTGGCCATGGGCAGGTTCAGTATGGAGATTATCCGCTAAACGCCGGTCATGAAATTACTTTTCCAGCAATTGAGCACCACTCCCTGACGGGCCATAACGATGCGCCTGGCATTCTTTTCGCCTCTGCCGCCCGTCAAGAGCGGCATCGCCGACTATTCGGCTGCACTGCTGGACCCCTTGGAAAAGCACGCCGACGTGACGGTGTTCACCGGCACAAACAGCCCCTTCGACCCGAACCGCTTCGACGCCGCACTCTACCAGATCGGTAATAACCCGCATCATTCTTTCGTCTACGATCAAGCCGTGCAAACACCCGGTGTAGTGGTACTGCATGAGGCCAACCTCCACCATCTGATTGCCGGCGTCACCATCCGCCGCGGCGATTGGGACGCTTATCTCCGCGAAGTGGAATTCGATGGCGGCGCCGCAGCCCTCGACTACGCGGTTAAACGCGTCCGGACACTGGAACGCGGTCCCGACTACGACGGCGTGCCGATGTTGCGCCGCATCGTAAGCAAATCCAAGGGCGTCATCGTGCACAGCCATTGTGTGGAACAGTCCGTGCGCGATACCGGATTTGCGGGTCCAATCGCAGTAATCCCGCACGGGGCATGGCTGCCTGAGACCGACGGGTCCCTCCATCGCCAACGCCTCGGCATAGATCCGGCCACCCCATTGATCGGGATCTTCGGCTTTCTGAAGCCATACAAACGGATTGCCGAATCGCTACGCGTCTTCCGCCGCTTGCTGAAGCTGCAACCGAACGTGAAAATGATTCTGGTGGGTGAGCCGCATCCGGAGCTTTCCTTGCAGTCGCTGATCCACTCGCTGGGCCTCGGAGCCAGCGTCCGCGTCATCGGATTCACGCCGATTGAAGATTTCGTGGGATACCTCGCCGCATGCGACATTATTCTCAATCTGCGCTTTCCCACTGTCGGCGAAAGCTCTGGGACGCTGCTCCGCTCACTGGGGCTTGGGAAGGCGGTAATAGTTTCGAACATCGGCTCGTTCGCGGAGTATCCGGATGGCATCTGCCTGAAGGTACCGGTGGATTCCACCGAAGAGGATACCCTGTTCGAATATCTAAATCTCCTGGTAACCCGTCCGGATCTGCGCAACGCGATGGGCCGGCGCGCGCGAGAGTGGGTGCGCGAAGAGTGCAACTGGAATCTGGTGGCCAGGCAATATACAAGTTTCCTGCAATCGCTAGTCGATGGAACCGAGTGGCATTCCACGGCCAAAACCGCGCCGAAACACGCGGAGGAACCCGCTCCGGACCTCACGCCTACACCCGTCGAAACGGAATACGTCATCGGCTGGGCCGCGGACCCAGGCGCGCGCGAATACATCAAAACGCACATTACCCGCCTGGCCAAGACATTGCAAATCACGCCCCGAGGCGGCGCCGGAGATCGCATTCTGGAAATGGGCGCCTACCTGCAAATAACACCGTCGCTCAAAACCAAGCTTGGTTACGGCGAAGTTCGCGGCTGCTATTACGGACCCGCCGGAACGGTGGCGCATCGGGCGATCGAATCCGAATTGGGAGACCGCTTCGAGTGCGATATCGATCTGTTTGACGCCGAGAAGGACAAGTTTCCGTATCCCGATGAGCACTTCCGCACCGTCCTCTGTTGCGAACTGATTGAGCATCTCCCGGGCGACCCGATGCACATGATGGCGGAAATCAATCGCATTCTCAAGCCCGGCGGACACCTTGTCCTGACCACGCCCAACATCGTCTCCCTGCGCGCCATGTCGGCATTGTTACTCGGCTATCATCCAGGCTTCTTCCCCGCGTATATCAGGCCAAGCGGAACAGGCGAAGAGGTGGATGCCCGGCATAATCGCGAATACGCGCCGCGCGAAATTGCAGATCTGATGGCGGATGCGGGCTTCGAGGTCACGCTGCTGGAAACCGGCGAGTTTCTAGATGAGCCGAAACCGGAGCATAATTGGGTGCGGTACATTCTGGAACAATGCCAATGCCCAACCGGTCTGCGCGGCGACGGAATCTACGCAGTGGGCGCAAAGCGGGGCCCCATCCGCCAGCGCTTTCCCCGGTGGCTCTATTGCGGGAAGGACTGACCCGTTGAGCGTCGCCTATCGAAACCTGCGCTTCGACCTGGACGAAGAAGCGCGCTCGATCGTCGCCACTTTCCGCATCGTCAATCAATCCAATCGGACTTGGCAGCGGGAAGAAGGATTTTCGCTGGGCTGGCAGATCTTCGATCCGGAAACCGGCACATTCATCGCCGAGGGAGACTGGCTGCCGTTTAATAAGGATCTGGCTCCGGCTGAAACCGAAGCAGTGGAAGTCCGTTTGACCCTGCCGCCGGAACGAGGCCACTACCATGTCTACATCTCACCGCTTCACGCGGGCGAAGGCTGGTTTTATCAACGCGGCGCGACGTTCCTGTTGGTGGATGCATTCGTCGAAGGCGGAAAAGCGCATCTCCGCGAAGCGGTAGCCACAACGCTCGGCTCGCTGCGGCGGCGCAACTTGCGCCGCGCCATCGGCAAGGCGTTCACGGTCCCGTGGATCAGCATCTGGACCAATCGCGCCCTCATCCGCTCCATGGTGCGCCGGGACATCATGGCACGCTATCGCGGCAGTTTCGGAGACGTGTTGTGGACCATCCTGAATCCGCTGCTGTTAATGGCGACATACTTTTTCGTCTTCGGTGTAGTCTTAAAAGCAAAGATAGGCCCAGACGACAGCCGCACTGGATTCGCGCTCTACCTGTTGGCCGGAATGCTGCCGTGGCTACCGTTTGCCGAGGCTGTCGGCCGCGCTCCGCAGTGCATTTTGGAGCATCGGAATTTCGTCAAGAAGCTGGTATTCCCCGTAGAGACGCTGCCCGTGAATCAGGTTTTCGCCGGCCTGGTAACCGAAGTATTCACGCTCGCCGTATTCCTGATCGCCATGCTGCTGTCGCGCGGCGCGGTGCCACCGACTGTGATGTGGCTACCGGTGCTTCTGATTCCGCAGCTCTTACTCACGCTGGGCTTTAGTTGGTTCCTGTCGGCGCTGGGAGTCTACATGCGGGATTTGGGCCAGATCATCGGCTTTCTCATCATGCTGTTGTTCTACATGACACCGATCTGTTACGCCGAAAACGCTCTGCCTGCCGGAGCCGCGGCCATCCTCGCCAAAAACCCGATCTTCACATTGGTTCACGGATACCGCCAGATCTTCCTTGAAGGCCGCGCCCCGGATTTCCAATCCATGTGGAAGCTCTGGCTGCTTTCGGCGGCGGTCTGCATTGGCGGCCACGCATGGTTCTACAAATTGCGGAAGAGCTTTGCGGACGTCGTATAGTTGGAAGATTGGATCTCGAAAAAACACTGCTGCACAAAGTAGGCGAGGCCGTCGCGCGCTTCAAGATGATTCGCGAAGGCGACCGCGTTGCCGTGGGTCTCTCCGGCGGAAAGGACTCCGTTACTTTACTCGAAGCCCTCATCCTGCTGCAAAAGCGCGCTCCTATCCACTTCACCGTTTGTGCCTTCACCGTCGAGCAGGGGAAATTCCTGCGCCCCATTGCGCCATTCGGCGAGTATCTGAAAAGCCGCGGCGTCGACTGGACTTACAAAACGGATGGGCCGTCGCTCCGCTTGATCGATGAGGTGCCCGACCACGGTTGCGACATGTGCAGCCGCTTCCGCCGCCGAGCAGTTTACGAAATCGCCCGCGGACTGGACGCCAACGTAATCGCCTTCGGCCACACCGCCGATGACTTCTGTGAGTCGTTCCTGCGGAATGCCATGTTCACCGGCCGCATCAGTGCGCTGCCCGCCGTCACGTATTCCCGAAAGAAGGACTTCCGGCTGATTCGTCCGTTGGTCTACGTTAACGAGCAGATCACCACGGCCTACGCGGCCTCACTCGGCGCCCCTGTCATCCCGTGCGGTTGCTCCCAAAAGACCGGCACCGTCCGCCGGACGTTACGCGATATTTTTCAGGAGCTGGAGAAAGAGCATCCGCATCTCAAAGAGAACATCCTCTCGGCCTTGGGAAATATTCAGCCACAGCGATTGCTAGATACCCGTTACCTCAACCTCGAATCCGGCGACGAACAGGAACCGTCCAACGAACTCTTCCCGGTGTTGACTGAAGCGTTAGCAGACTTGTAACAATCATGTAATATAGTCTTGGTCTGCGCTGGAACGCCAACATCCGAAAAATATATGAACCTCCTGCCGAAGGAAGAGAAATTCTACGAATTCTTTCTGAATCAGGTCAAACTGATTTCAGAAGCTGCCGCTCTTTTGCTGGACGGCGCGAGAACCGGCAATTCGCAACTCGCTCAAGCTGCACTGAGAATTAAGGTCCTGGAACAGAAGGGCGACGATATCATCCACGAGATTTACACGCGGCTGAATCAGACCTTTATCACCCCTCTCGATCCGGAAGATTTGCATTCCCTCTCGTCTCACCTCGACGATGTTCTGGATGGCATTGAAGACGCGGCGCATCGAATGGTGGCCTACCACATAGATCCCATTCCGCCGCGGGTCGTGGAGGTCTGTTATCACATTCTCGCCTGCGCCAAGGCGCTGGAGGCCGCCTTCATCGCCCTCAACAAGAATCAGAAACTGATTGAGCATTGTATTGAGATCAACCGGCTGGAAGACTTCGTCGACAACCTGGTCCGCAGCGCGGTACAGGACCTGTTCGAGAACGAGAAAGATCCTATTCAGATCATGAAGCTGAAGGAAATCTACGAACTTCTGGAACAGACGACCGATTACTGCGAGGATGTCGCCGACGCTCTGCAGAACGTCGTCGTCAAGAATAGCTAACCGCGATCCTGCATGGACTCAACGCTTTTTCTCGCAGCGGGCATTATTCTGATCGCCCTTGTTTTCGATTACATCAATGGCTTTCACGACGCCGCGAATTCCGTCGCGACCATCGTCGCAACGCGGGTGCTGACTCCGGGCCAAGCCGTGGTCTGGGCGGCCGTCTTCAACTTCCTGGCGGCCTTTCTGTTTGGTACGGCTGTCGCAAAGACGATGGGTAAGGGCATGATCGATCTCTCCATCGTCACGCCATATGTGATTTTGGGCGGGCTGACCGGCGCTATCGTTTGGGATTTAATCACCTGGTGGTTTGGTCTTCCCACAAGTTCATCACATGCCTTGATCGGCGGTTATGCCGGAGCGGCGATGGCGAAAGTGGCCATGCTGCGCGGGGTGAAGCACAGCTTCGAGGCGCTGGTCATTAACGGATGGAAGGGCTGGCCGGAGACGTTAACCTATCTGGTTCTTGCGCCGCTGCTGGGCATGGTTCTGGCCTACGCCATGATGATCGCCATCTATTGGATGTTCCGCAAATCCACTCCCGTCAAGATGGACCGCTATTTTCGAAAATTGCAACTGGTTTCCGCCGCCGTTTTCAGTCTGGCGCACGGCTCGAACGATGCGCAGAAGACCATGGGGATTATCACCGGCGTATTGGTATCCTCCGGCTTCCTCCACACATTCGAGGTCCCTATCTGGGTGATCCTGGCGGCA
>JANXXV010000869.1 GCA_025350445.1 Bryobacteraceae bacterium
GTTCCATCACAATCCCTCACCGTTACTCTAAACGCGAACATCACCAGCAGAGTTGGCCAAAACAATACTTCCGAAGCTACCCTGCTGATTGATGACACGGGCTCGGGCGACCAAGTGGAAGGATTCAACATCTTCAGGGGCATCCAGGACTCGCCGAACTCAGTTCGGTTCGATTTCGTAGGTGTCTACGAGCCGGGCAGTGGTTTCACCCGCATTTACCGCTTCACGAATATCCGCATTGACGCAACCAAGCTGCCGCCGGGCACCGCGATACAGGCGAGTGTCAGCACGGGGGGAGGCATCAGCCTGCCTGTGAACACCGTCACCGCGGGCATTGTGCAACAACCGCAGGCATTTGCCGTCCGGACGTGTAACGACTCCCAACCTGCTTTCGTAAACTTCCTGCAATCCGCCACTGAAAACGGAAACCTGGCGGCGGGAAAGTCCACCACCGGAAACATTCAATTCAATGTTAGATATACGGGGAATTTCGCCGGCGCCTACCGCAAGCAAATCGCGTCCAACCAGGACCCATGGCAACGTGGTATGAATTACAACTCGGAGAGCGATTTCGTCGAAACGTCTATTTTGGGACCAATTCCCGGCGTTGCCACGCAAGGCGCCCGGATGTTGGCGAGATTTAACAACATTCCCGCGGGAGTCCGGCTTTTTGTTACCACCACGCCGCTTGGACCGGGAGGCGCGTCCACCACCACCTTGGCGGCAAGTTTGATCTCGGCGGACGCCAATGGAGCCGGCTCGGGAAACTTAGTCTCACCCACCGCAACCGGTACTTGCGTTGCTTCGGGGGCAGTGCAGTTCATAGCCGAGCTTTCCGTCGTTAATGGTACCGCGCAGGCAGTTTGGGAGGTCACCGATTCCAGCCCATCCGCTCTTGAAAAGGTGAGCTTTGGCGTGCTGGTAGCCTACATTTCCGCTCCTCCGGCGCCTGGTCTGGGAACGGTCACAGTGAACGGACGGCTTGGACCGGTCAGCACCATCGCGACGCCAAGCGCCACCGCGCCCGCGCCGCGCTTTGCGGTGACCAACACCAACATCCCGGCGTTCGCCATTAACGCGGCCAATAATCCGCTCACCATTGTCACGCCAAGTCCATTACCGCCGGGGCAGGTCGGAGTGCCGTATTCGTTGCCGTCCTTTACCGCTTCCGGCGGAACGCCTGCTTATGGTTGGTCGGTTGCGCAGGGCTCGGCGCTGCCAGCCGGGTTGACGCTCCTCTCTGACGGAACCTTCAGCGGCGCACCCACCACCGCGGGCACCTTCTCTTTCACCATTCAGGCCAACGATCAGGTGGGCACTCTGGCCACCAAACCGTTCTCGATCACAATCTTAGCCACCGCAGCGCTAACTATCACCACCGCATCGCCACTGCCGTCGGGTCAGGTTGGCGTTCCGTACTCGTTGCCTACCTTTGCAGCAACCGGGGGCACCGCACCTTACAGATTTGCGGTTCTTGGAAACTCTCCGCTTCCTCCAGGACTGATCCTGCTCCTTGATGGAACTCTCAGCGGAACACCGGCTTCCCCCGGAGTTTTTAGTTTTACCGTTCGCGCCAGCGATCAGGCTTCCGCCGGGACTTCAAAGACATTCCAGATCACAATCTCCGCGGTCAGCACAGGGGCGGCCATCACCACGGCTTCTCCGTTGCCGCCCGGTACCGTGGGCACCGTCTATACTCCAGTCCAGTTCGCGGTTACCGGCTTCAGCCCGCCGGTAACATGGTCCGCACCTGTCACTTCACTTCCGCCCGGCCTGACGTTCAGCAGCGCCGGCGTACTAAGTGGTACTCCGACGCTACAAGGCGCCTACAGCTTCGATGTCAGCGTGTTCAACGCCTTCCAGCAGCAAGCCACCAAGACGTTCTCCATCACCATCAACCCTGGCGTTGCCACGGTGATCACCATTTCTCCGGCTACGCTACCCACGGGCACCGCCGGGACTGCTTACCCGCAGACTCTGACGGCAACCGGTGGAATCGGACCGTATACGTTTACCGTGGGTTCCGGCGCCCTTCCATCCGGCCTTACGCTCTCACCGGGCGGGCTCCTCTCGGGCACACTGCTCTCTCCGGGAGTCTCTTTGTTTTCGGTGTTGGCAACCGATAGTCAGTTGCACACCGGGTCCCAGGCATATGGAGTGATTGCCGTGATTCCCACGCCGCCAGTTACAGGCGCCAACGCCCTCTCGATCAGCACAAAATCGATTGCCAACGGCATAGTAGCAGCAGACTACTCAGCCTCACTCGCAGCGACAGGCGGGGTCACTCCCTACACATGGTCCGCGGACACCCGAACTCTGCCACCGGGGATTTCACTGTCGGCCGGTGGCGTGTTCTCCGGGAAGCCCACCCGCGCCGGTTCGTTCGGCGCCAGCGTAAGAGTCTCCGATGCGGCCGGCAGCAGTGACGGCACCGTCTTATCCTTGACGGTAACCGGTCCGCCGCTTTCCATTACCACCACAACCCTGGGCAACGGAACTGCCGGCGTCCCATACTCGGGTTCAGTGCAAGCCACCGGCGGCATCC
>JANXXV010000915.1 GCA_025350445.1 Bryobacteraceae bacterium
CCCGCCTATCGCATAACCGTCGGCATTGAGGCTTATCAATTCCCGCGCGCACTCCGCCCGCAGGCCGGCGTACATCGATCCCTGCACAATCGGGAACAAAGCGTGAATCGATTCGATCTCCTCCATCCGCCGCGCAAAATGCGCGTATCCCTTCCGCGCCCAGCGAATCGTCCGGTCCATGGACACTTTTGCTTCCTGATGCGTCGCCGGATATCCCAGGCATTCATCTAGCACCATGGCAATGTCGCTGCCGAAGGCGAGCTGCACATCCACCGTCGATTCCGGCGTGAACATGTGCGGGTCGCCATTCAGATGCGAATGAAACAGGACGCCCTCTTCGGTGATCTTCCTCAGGCTGTTCAAGCTGAACACCTGAAAGCCGCCGGAGTCTGTAAGAATTGCCCGCGGCCACGAAGCAAATTTGTGAAGCCCGCCCAATCGCTCAATCGTTTCGTACCCTGGCCGCAAAAACAGGTGGTATGTATTGGCCAGAATAATCTTGGCATCCAGACCGCCGGCAAGATCGCGAGGCATAACACCTTTCACCGTACCCTGCGTGCCCACCGGCATGAACACCGGCGTCTCTACAATTCCATGTCCCGTGTGAAGCAGTCCAGCCCGTGCGCCCGTCACCGGACACTCGGCCTGCAATTCGAATCGAAGCATGATTTGAGGTTAACCCGAGGAGCCTCACTCTATGCCAATGACGCTAATTCGCTCAGGAAGCCGCTTGGTATCTAGTATGCTGGTAGCAGCGCATCGTGTTCACGCCGGATTTGTGGCGGGACGAATGAAGGACAAATGAGCGAAGACCAGAATAGACCAGCGACCCTCGGCGACGTAATTGCTAGCGAACAGCGCCTCACCGCAGCCGCCAAAGCTACGGAGGATCGCCTCACCGCAGCCGCCAAAGCTACGGAGGATCGCCTCACCGCAGCCGCCAAAACCATGGAGGATCGCCTCACGACAGCCGCCAAAGCCATGGAGGATCGCCTTGTCGAAGCAATGCGAGGAATGCAGACTGAGTTGCTTCGCGGTTTCGAGGCGTTCTCACAGGTTCAAACGATACGGCTTCGAAAAGTCGAAATCGACCAATCCAATTTGGATACGGCGTTGTCCGGTCGCCTTCAAGTCCTGGAAAATCGGCTCCTTCAGATCGAACTGAAACTCGGAGGCGTGCACTGACGCCGCTACCGGCCATTGAATGGCCGTAACTTCGCAATAACCGTCACGTCGGCCGCGGATTTCCCTAGCGGCACTTTCACTGCCGATTCCGCGGCGAAAATAGCCGGGACGCCATTCCCATCCAGAGCAATAGCCCCTTCGATAATCTTCCTCAGCCTCTTCAAGCGGAACATCGGAAAACCGCCGGCGCCGGCTAGAATCGAGCGCCGCCACCAAGCGATTCTGTGAAGACCGCCCATCCGCTCAATCGTTTCACCGCTTGGCCGCAAGAACCGGCGGTAGTATCAACCACGCTGTACGCTGCGTGCCCACGGGCATGAACGCCGGCGTCTCTACAATTCCATGTCCCGTGTGAAGCAGTCCAGCCCGCGCGACCGTCATCGCGCACTCCGCCTGCAATTCGAATCGAAGGATGATTTCGAGGTTAACCCGAGCAGCCTTGGCATATGCCGGCGTGTTTTTCCCGCCTGGAAATCAGGTATCCTCAACGGAGAGGACTTCTGAATGAAAATCGCTCTGTACGCGGCGCTCTTGCCTTTGTGCCTACCCGGTCAAACCATCATCGAATCAGGCCTCGTCACGGGTTCTACTGCCGCAACCGCCGGAGCTTCCGGAAAATCCGCCGCGAAGGCGCTCGGCAACGTTTTCGGCTCGGTCGAAAAGACTTTGAAAAGTGCCGGTAAGCCCCAATCTGTCCCGGCCGCGGCAGCCGCACCGGTCCCTGGCGCGGCTGCCGAAAAGTCTCCGGAGCCGGTGAAACTCCCCGATGTGTCGCAGATCAACGCAGGAATGACCCGCGAGGATCTGCTCGCCAGATTCGGAAATCCCTCACAGAAGATGACCATCCCGGAAGGTTCGCACCTCACCGAGCGGTATCGCTACGATGTGGAAAAGGACTCGGTGAAGGTGATCCTGGAAGACGGCAAAGTAAAAGAAGCCATCTTAATCCGTCCCGAACCAGTGTCCGGGGTCCAGCAACCTCGCTAGTGTAGTGTCCAAGAAATAGCTGGACAGGCCAAATTGTATATCACCCTGGGGGTTCATCCCACAATCCGCGTTCATCGGCGTTCATCAGCGGTTGTGAATTATGCGCCGCCCATTATTAGCTCCCGATCAACGCTGGTTAACGCAGATTTTGCGCGGTACCGTAGTATTCGATCTGTCCAGTTAATTCGTAGACACTACTCTAGCCGGCTAATGTGCAGCTAGGCAGATTCCGATCAATGCCGTACTGACCTGGAAATCGTCGCATCAGTAGCAAATAGCCACACCGCTGGCGGCGATAACAGCCAAGCGGGTGACATTAATTCACGAGTTGATGGACGCGGCCCGCGACGTCAAAACAGTCAAAGCGCATAGCCGCAACCTGGAACGCATGCCAATGGTGAATCCAGCCAAGCGAGTGCGCGCATTCAAAGACAATCATATTTCAGCCCAAAGGCGACTAGTAGGAGGGACGCAGCTTACTTTCCAAATTCACCCCCCCCTCCTACGAAGCCTCAAAAATCAATCCGAGCCAAGTTCTGCAAGTCGTTCTCTAGTCTAGAACACCGGACTCAGCAACTTCCGCAATCCGCGCCGGCTTGAAAGCGATAAACTATTCCGTGAACTGAGCAACCTGAATCGGACTAATACCGCCGATAGCCGCATAATTTGCGTTGACGCTGGACGTGCCGCGTACTGTTATGTTATATCCGATAAGCAGGGTATATCCATCCGTACCACCAAGCGTTGTCGAACTGTTACCCGTATAGTCGAGATTCGTGGTTGGAAAATAGATGATCCCCTGATAGGACGAACTGGCTGAGCCGGCGATAATGCTTCCGTTACTAGGTGTCCCTGTTACCGCGGGATTCTGATAGAATAGCAATCCCATATACGGCCCAGCGGTCGGTGCGCTCAAGGTGACAAGACCAGTACCGGTAATCTTCACTTCCCCGTAGGGGTGGCTATTATCAAAAGTATCGAAAAATGTTACACCGGCGCCGGTGACACTCACTCCGGCCGTAACAGTCAGTCCGCCTCCATCAATGATATAAGTACCCGCATCAAAAACGATGTTGCCCTGCCCTCTGAGATTCATTCCACTGCAGTAGGTTCCTGGGCTTATGTGTATCGTTGTCCCAACCGGGGGGTTCCAACTCTGGTTCGTGTTCCCGGGTACGCAAGCAGCAGCAGCAGGTATGGTGTATTTACCTTTGAGCGGGTCAACAACCTGGATCCCCTGCGAAACAGTGGGAGTGACGCAGCCCGTGTCACTGTACGAACCCACATAACTTACACTGGGTGCGGTGACACATCCTCCGCCTACGGCTCGAAAGTTTGAATTAGAGTAAATACCACATGCAAAGTTGGCAGCCGCAGTTCCATTAATGAAGAACCCGTTGTTATTTCCAAGGTTTGGGTTCAACGTATAAACACATGCTTGCCCCGGTCCGGTTCCCGCCACGGCGCGGGCTGCCACGGTGGCCGAATTCACATTGAGCACACGCATGAACCAAGTCGGCTGCGCTTGCGAAACGATCACTTCCACGAATCGATTATTCCCCGCGCTGGGGCCGGAAATAGGCGGGTTATTCACCGTCACCGTCACGCCGTTCGCGGCGTCTGTAAATCCGTCGAGAGCCGAATCGTTTTTTGCGGAAGCGATGATCGCACTGTTCGCGTTGCCACGTAATATTTCTTGAGCGCCAGCTAGTGCGCCGGCATCCGCGGCGGTCTGCATGCGCCGTTTGTGGAAATACATGTAAGACATGTCCAGCGCGAGACCCATGAATCCAAAAAGAACCGTCATCGTCAGTGTGCCCATAATCAGGACACTTCCCTTCCGGGAGTTTCGTTTTGAGAATTGCAGTATTCGAGTCATAGTTACTTTCCTTACCTACCTGGAAATTACGATTTGAGAGGAACTGCGCAGGGTCATTGTGCCCCCGAAAAGACCAATCAAAGGTGTCACCGGATACTGCGCCTGCACCAGCACGATTCCACCGGCGGGGGCGCCAACTGGTGTCCACGTGCCCGTCACCGTGACGGCGCTGGCATCTAGGCCAATCGCCCAGTTTCGGGTTTGCGTCTGCAGATCGGCCGATGTCGCCAGTGAACCGCTTTCCGCACCGTGTACCATGGCGTAACGCGACGCTTCCCGCGTCGCCCCCGCCAAAATGTTATACGAGGCGACTATGCGGCCGAAGTCGATAATTCCAAAAAGCAAGAAGAAGAAGAGAAGGTAAACCAAGCCGGATTCGATGACCGCTTGGCCCTTCTGGTTGTTGCGAGTATTCCGGATGAGATTCATAGGGACTCTATTGGGCGCGCATTGTCGCCGATCTTACGAACGCGACCGAACTGGGGATTCCAGGGTAATTTACAAACGTGTTGTAGGTGTAGCTGACCGTCACCACCACATAACCATTCGGCGCGGCCCCGGCACACAGTCCTGAGTTGCAACTCACTGCCGTTGCGCTGCCGTTGCAGCCGCAATAATTAGTCGCAGTCGCCGTAACCCCTGTAAGGCCCTGATTGGCGGCATCATTCAACGCGGCCTGCTGCATACCGGGGAAATCGCCGGCATTTCCGGCGCTTATAGACCCATACTGGACGCCGGCGCGCGCTGCGTTAGCAACTGCGATACCTGCGTAGAAAACACGAGCAAAATCAGCAGTCCCCAGGGCCATCAGCACCATCAGAGGAAACATCACTGCGAATTCAACTAATACGCTGCCACGGCGGCGCCGTGATTTGGAAGCAAAGAAAACGGCCATGTAAATCTCCAGAACTGGGCCGAGTTTAACATCATTTCTCAACGGGTTAAAGGGCTAAGAGTACTAATTAAATGAGTCACTTAGATAGGTACGATGGTACTGGAGGCAACCGGAGCACCGTTAACTTCGGCTCAAATATATGTGGATCTCCAAACACCTGTAAACCGCCCGAATCGGTTCGAATGGCGGGCTTCTAAATGATGCGGACCGCTCAAGCGTTGACTCGATTCGTGCCTCGGCTGCGGAAACAGGCGTTTTTTGCCGGACAGAATAATCTTTGCATCCCGGTTCCCGGCCACGCGTAGCGCCAAACCCTTCAGCCTAAATCCGGCAGTATGGGTGCCAGTTTCGGTTTTCCACCTTTTGTTTTCTGCCATTTCAACTGCTTCGCAGTTCACCTTTCTGGTGATAACTGCTGCTGCGCCGACCGCTTGCGGATAAAAGACCTACCCGTTTTGACGGAGTTCAACTGCCGGATCTCGGTCCAGGTACCGCCAGCCGGATTCCAGATGGAGCGGGAGCAAGCAACCGCTCCTATTAGTTGCATTCCCCTCCCAATGTCGGCCTATAGGCGAAAAGCATTAATTTATGTAACAGTTCAGGCAACCCGTCTGGAAGGTTGTTCAAGGCATCCGTCACGATTCGACTGCCGGGGCGATCCCGCTAAACTGCTGATTCCTCGTGCAGGAAGTTCCGGGCGAGTCGTGTTCCTAGATCGCGAAGCAGGCGCTTTTGGGCAATCTTTTGGGGTATCGGAACTGTTACAAAGTATTAGAACACGAGTACTAACCCTCTCGCCCCAAATTGCGGGTAGTCTTTTTTTGGTACTTTCGGCCCATTCCAAAAGTCCCATTACTATCGTACACTTTTGTCTGACGGAGGACTCCCGTGAAGCGGTTCACATTTAACCTAAAAAACACGCCGGCACGAACAAAAGCTTTTTCCGGCTGCCTCGTGGGCCGACGAGGTGCACGCGCCCGGAAATCCAGAG
>JANXXV010000929.1 GCA_025350445.1 Bryobacteraceae bacterium
CTTCAGGACTTCAGCCGCCTGCCCTACCCGGAGACCAATCGCAAGCAGAACCATGAACCTCATATACCAGCAAATTATAAACCTTAATTGGCAAATCGGCGCACCGAAGTCCGCTGAAGTACGTTTTGGCGCAACATGGAGTGCCAGGGCCGCTCCTGATGGGTGCGCGACTTAAATGTGAGGATTTGGCCGGGCTCTTTATTTGCGGTGCAAATCCATGCGTATCTGCTACGCTAGGAGAAGAGGCCACTCGATGACACTTCCCAAGTCTCTGGATTTGCTGGAACAGCAACGAACCTACATCGCCAATCGGATCGCAGCTTTAGGTGACCTGCGTTGTGGTTCGATCACTTCCACCACAGGCCGGTGCGGCAAGCCCACCTGTCGCTGCCATCAACCCAACGAACCCGGCCACGGCCCCAACCTGCGCTTGACCTACAAGGTCGCGGGCAAGACCGTCACCGAATCCTTGCCTGACCAAGCGGCGATGCGCAAGGCCGAAAAAGAGATCGCTGAATTCCGTAAACTGCAAAACCTGCACAAGGAATTTGTGGAGGTTAATGCGCAGATCTGCCAGATGCGCCCGCCCGAATCACACCCGCCCGAATCAGATGTTACAGTGCGGGAAGAAAAGAAACGGCCGCGGCGATCCGCCAGGAAACGGCGCGCGAAGTAGACCAACTATTACAGGTCGTCTTCAACGACCGCCGCAAGACGGGGCGCCTGGATTTAGAGGCCATCCAGATGGCCGTGCGCTCGGCCATGCACCAGGCCGGGGCAGCGGCTTTGGCTGGACTGTTACGGTTCGCCGCCCCGGAGGAGGGCCCGAGGATCATCCCCTTTCCCCATCCCCTGTTCTTGCGGCAATCAAGCTCGCTATCGGGAGTTGCGTTCCAAGCCGGTTCCGACAGCGGTGGGCACGGTGAAAGTTTCGCGCCCCTGTTACCAGTGCGCGCACTGCCACAGCGGCCAATTCCCCGTCGACGTCGAGCTGGACATCGAAAACACGGAGTTCTCTCCCGGCGTGCGCCGTATGCAGGCGGTGGTGGGCCAGGAAGCTCCCTTCGATCACGGACGCCGGCAGGTGAAACTGCCTGCCGGTCTGGAGGTGACTACCAAAGCCGTGGAGCGGACGGCAGAGGCAATTGGGGAGGACATCGCCGCGCGCGGGCAGGAAGAAATTCGGCGGGCCATGCAGTTGGACCTGCCCATGATCGTCGGAAAGCCTGTTCCGTTTCTGTACGTGGAACTGGACGGGACCGGCGCGCTTGATTAGCGGTCCTTCATCACCTCTGTATCGCACACCTTACCCGCAGGGTGTCTCCTGTTACCATGCCTCTATTGCATGGAACAGTTTCTTCTAAGCCTGGAGCCCGAACGCAAACTGCTCACCGTCACCGAGCTGAACGCCCGCATCCTGGAACTCCTCGACGCCGAGTTCCAGGGCGTCTGGGTTTCCGGCGAAATCTCCGGCGTGAAACTGGCCGCCAGCGGCCACTACTACTTCACCCTCAAAGATCATACCTCCCAACTCCGCTGCGTCTGCTTCCGCATGACCGCGCGGTTCCTGAAATTCAAACCGCAGGACGGCGTGGCCGTGCTGGCCCGCGGCCGCATAGACGTCTACGAAGCGCGCGGCGAATACCAGCTCATGGTGGAAGCCCTGGAACCGCAAGGCTTCGGCGCCTTGCAATTCGCCTTTGAGCAACTCAAGAAGAAACTTGCCGCCGAAGGCCTGTTCGAAGCCGCCCGCAAGCGCCCCCTGCCCAAACTCCCCAACCGCATCGGCCTTGTCACGTCCCCCACCGGCGCAGTCATCCAGGACATGCTGCAGATCCTCGCCCGCCGCTTCCCCGGCCTGCACATCCAGGTCTACCCGGCCCAGGTGCAGGGCGAAGGCTCCATCGACGCCGTCTGCCGCGGCATCCGCCACTTCTCCGAATCCGGCTGGGCCGAGGTAATCATCGTAGCCAGAGGCGGCGGGTCGCTCGAAGACCTCTGGACTTTCAACGAAGAAGAAGTAGCCCGCGCCATCGCCGCATCCCTCGTGCCGGTGATCTCCGCCATCGGTCACGAAACCGACTTCACCATAGCCGACTTCGTAGCAGACCTGCGCGCTCCCACGCCATCGGCCGCCGCCGAGCTGGTAATCTGCACTCGCGAATCTTTACTCGACGCCCTAGCCGCGGATCGCCGCAAACTGGAGCAAGCCATCCGCTACCGCCTGGCCGCCCATGCGCGTGAGCTAAGCCGGCAAGGAGTGGAGCGCGCCACCACATTGCTGCACCGCAGCATCGGCCGCCAAATGCAGCGCGTCGACGAACTCGACTACGCAACCCGCGAACGAATCCGCCGAAAGCTCCAGCAACAACGCAGCGAATGGCTTACGCTAGACACCCGCCTCCGCCAAAAAGACCTGCGCCTCCGGTTGGCAACAGTCCGCACCCGTCTAGGAACCGCCGCAGCCGCGCTAACCCAACAGATGAACATACGCCTGAACCGCAAACAAGCAACCTTGGACCCACTGACCGTTCAACTGAAAGGACTAAGTCCAACCAAAATCCTCGAGCGCGGCTACGCCATAGTCCGCGGCAATGACGGCAAGGTAATCAAGGAAGCAGCGGCAGCCCCCATAGGAACCGAACTCGAAGTACTCCTCGCCAAAGGCAGCCTGAAGACGACCGTAAACAAGAACGCCTGATCCGCATGCCCATCAAAATTGTCCTCTCCCTTCTCTTAGTCACAACGGCAAGCGCTCAGGCGGATATCCTGCTCAAAGTCGGCCACCTGCTCGATGTC
>JANXXV010000974.1 GCA_025350445.1 Bryobacteraceae bacterium
TTCTCCGGAAACGAATACGCGGACTTTCTTCTGGGCGCTCCGCACGATACCTCCTACGGCGATGTGCAGCACGATAACGACGGTTACTCGCAGCGTTATCAGGCCTACCTGCAAGACACGTGGCGCTTCAGCCAGAAACTGACGCTTGAGTATGGCGTGCGCTGGGACTTCAATCCACCTTTCTACGACAAGTTTGGTTACGTCGGGAACTTTGACCCCAGCGTCGCCAAGACGGGCCGGGTAATTTATCCCAACGGATTCGGCAACCTGCTGGCGCCCGAATTTCTGATCGCGGTGAACGCTTGCGCAGGTACTCCGAATCTGCCATCGGTTGGCCCGGGCCTGGCCGGTGTGCCTTGCACTCCTTTTGTGACGGCTTCGCAGGCGAATCTGGGTAACGGCCTGCGCAAGTCCCACCCCTACAATTTCTATCCTCGTTTCGGTTTCGCGTACCGTCCGTTCGCCGACGGGAACACTGTGGTTCGCGGCGGGTTCGGCATCTACAGTTCCCCCTTGTTGGGAGCGGTGCTCTACTCCCTTACCGGGACGGCGCAGACGGACGTCCGTACCTTTCAAAATGTTGGCGCGAACGGACAGCCCACTTTCTATTGGCCGAATACGCACCTCAGCGGCAGCGGCGTTTCCACCGATGGCTACGGGTCGGCCTACTTCGGAACCGCCAACGCCATCGATCTGAAGAATCCGTACATGATGCAGTGGAACATGTCGATTGACCGCAACATCGGTTTCAACACCGGGCTGCGCGTCAGCTATATCGGTTCGCACTCGGTGCATCTCGGCTGGGCGCAAAATTACAATCAATCCGCTTACTCCACTCAGTTCTACCCGCTGCAGCCGCTTACCTCAAGGCCGTACCCATATTGGGGCCGCGTTGAGAACCGCGATTCCGGCGGGACCGCGGCCTACCACTCGCTTCAAGTGGAAGCCAATCGGCGCTTCCAGCGGGGCTTGACCTTCACCGGCGCCTACACCTGGGCCAAGAACATCACCGATACCGGCGGTCCGAACCCGACCAGCTTCGGCGGTGAGACGGGCAACGGCCGCGTGCTGGACGCCTACAACCGGTCCGGCAACCGCGGCAATGTCTACGGGACGCGCGCCCACCGGTTCATCGGCACGGCGCTGTATGAACTACCGTTTGGCAAGGGCAGGCAATTCGCCTCCGGCGGGAGCCGGTTCGTAGACGCAATAATCGGTGGATGGCAATTGAGCACCATCGTTCTGGCGCAGACCGGCCCATGGGAGACGCCATACTTCAGCGGCGCCGATCCGTCGGGCACGGGCTCCGGCGGATACCGCAACCAGAGACCGGACTACGTCGGCAACGCAATTCCTTCCAACCAGAGCATCAGCCAATACTATCTGGCAAACGCGTTCGCGTGCCCCGCTCAAGCCGCGGCGACGGTTTTTAGCTGCAGCATCGGCGCCAATCCTGCCAAGGATCTGAAGCCGATCGGACGCTTCGGCAACTCCGGCGTCGGAATCCTGCGGGGTCCGGGCACCTTCAATACCTCGATGGGCTTCGGGAAAACGTTCACCATCTGGGAACGTTTCCGCGTGAACTTGAATGGGTCGTTCACAAATATCTTCGACCGCATTAACTATTCCGATCCGGGTCTGAACCTGAAGAGCTCAAGCTTCGGTACGATCACCAGGGCGATTGCGACAGAATTCGGCGGAGCCCGCACCGGGCAGGTGGGCGTCCGTCTGGAATTCTAAGCGGACCTGGGACCAACCGTTGTTTTCATCAAAGCCCCGAGCCGTAGGCGGGGCTTTTCTATCGAGCGGTCGCCCGGCTACCCTCAGCATAATCACCGCGTTCACTCCTGCCGGGTTTCAATTTCGGCGGTACACCCAACCGCCGCAAGCCGCAACACTACCCTTTGCGATTAAGGCCGGTGGCGGCCTGGCCTATACTCGGGACGTGAACTCAATAGTTGAGGCGAACAAGGAACTGCCCCCGTTGCGCGCACGGCGCGCCCAGCGAAATACCTGGTGTCCGGCGCGGGTGCGAAAATAAGAGTGTGCCCATCGGACGCGCCCTCATACTCGCCGGCGCCGCGCTGCTTGCCGCCGGCCTGATCCTAACCTTCGGTGAAAAGTTACCCATCCGCATCGGCCGCCTGCCGGGGGATATCGTGATCCGCGGAAAGAACTCTGTTTTCTACTTCCCGCTTGCAACCAGCCTGCTGGTAAGCGCGCTGCTGACGCTGGGCATGTGGCTCTTCAACCGCCGCTGACTATTTCAGCAACCCCATCTTTTCAACCGGCCAGTAAACAAAAACCGCCTTTCCGTAAATGTACCTTCTAGGCACGGCGCCCCAGGATCGGCTATCGTTGGAAGAACTGCGATGATCGCCGAGCACAAAGAATTCCTCGGGCTGCACCTTGAAGGCGGACATCGACTGCCTGTCGCGAAACTCCTCGTTGACGTAGGATTCTTCCAGCCGCTGGCCGTTTACCAACACCGTTCCATCGTCCACTTCAACGTTATCTCCCGGAACTCCAATCACCCGCTTGATATAAGATTTCGTAGGGTCGCCGGGGAACCAGAACACCACCATATCGCCGCGCTCGATGTTGCCCAGGCCGAACCGGTAAACGAATTTGTTGATAAAAATCCGCTCCTGGTCAACCAGTGCCGGCATCATGCTGGTTCCTTCCACCTTCACCGGTTGATACAGAAACAGAATCACAAAAATAGCCAGAATCACGGAGATGAAAAGATCGCGGATCCAACTCGCAACCATGCTCAGCGCCGAGCGGTCACTCAATACCGCCGGACTCTTCGATTCAGAGAAATTATCACCGCTCTCCATTCAATAACTCCCGCCAAATTGACTTTCATTACAACATGAGCCGGTATTCGCCAACAACCGCGGCCCTTATCATCCCGGCCTTGAACGAGGAAGCCGTCATCGGCGACATGCTCCGTGCCATCCCGCCATCGCTGTTCCTTGCCGTGATTGTAGCCGATAACGGCTCCACGGATCATACAGCTTCCGTCGCGCAATCCCACGGGGCCATTGTCGTTCACGAACCCGAGCGTGGCTACGGCGCTGCTTGCCTGCGCGCGATCCAGTCTTTACCCGCGGGCGTCGAAATCGTCGTATTTCTCCAGGCGGATCTTTCCGAGGACCCAGCCGAGGCCCCGCTGCTAATCGCTCCTATTCAAAATGGACGGGCGGATCTGGTGATAGGTTCCCGAACGTTGGGCAAGGCGGAGCCAGGCTCAATCCTCCCGCACCAGGCGTTCGGAAACTGGCTGGCCACCACGCTGATCCGCTTTTTCTACAAGCAGCGCTATACCGACCTCGGCCCGTTCCGCGCCATCCGCCGCAGCAGTCTGGACGCCATGAATATGCAGGAGCGCAATTACGGCTGGACCATCGAGATGCAGATCCGCGCCGTAGAGCTGCGGTTGCGGATTCTGGAAGTCCCTGTCAGCTATCGGCTGCGCGCGGCTGGAGTGAACAAAGTCTCCGGCAATCTGCGCGCCAGCATGGCCGCGGGCACTAAAATCATTTCGACCGTTTTCCGTCTTTGGCTTTCCCGCCGTACCGCTTCCAGGCCAGAAACCCAATCATCGTCTTCGCGTCCATAATCTTTCCGCCGCGAATCATCTTGTCTACTTCGCGTGGCTTGAACCACTTCACCGTGATCCGCTCATCTTCCATCGGTTCGATATCGCCGGCGGTCATGTCTTCCACCACGTAGACAGTCATCTTCTCTTCCAGGAAGCCGGGGCTCACGTAGAACGAACTCAGCTTGGTCCACTTCTTAGCGCGGAACCCCGTTTCCTCCCGCAACTCCCGCTTGGCGGCCTGCAATACTTTTTCGCCTTCATCCACCCGGCCCGCTGAAAGCTCCCACATGAACTGGCGCGCGGGAAGCCGGTATTGCCGCACCAGCAGGATTCGCCCTTTCTCATCGATCGGCATAATCACCGCCGATCCGCCATGCCGGATGATGGCCCGCTTAATCTCAAAGCCGTCCGGATCCGTCGCCACATCCTCGGTCACCGAGAATATGGAACTCTCATATCGTTTCTCAGAAGAAATTAGTTTCATAAATAATTTAGCGCCTGTAATAGAAAACCGCTCGATCCCATCCGCAACCGCACATTCCGATCCACGAAAAAACCGGGCGAATCTTCCTAATTAACACTGGGCAAGGCTGCCTCATGGCAAATCCCTAGCTTTTCCCTATCGCCCGCGCGAACTGGTCGACCGGCAGAGTATTCAGAATGTCACTCGCGCTCAACCATCCGCGCCGCGCCATCGTCACGCCGTAGCGCATGTTCAGCATGTGTTTTGGATGGTGCGCATCGGTGGAGATGGTAAACTTCGCGCCTTTCGATTTCGCCAGCCGGATCAGCGACCCGTGCAAGTCCAGCCGCTCCGGGCTGGCATTGATCTCAAACGCGACATTGCGCCGCACGGCCTCTGTAACTACCCGGTCGAAGTCGTAAGTGTATGGGTCGCGGTGCAGCAGCAGGCGCCCCGTCGGATGTCCCAGCGTCTTCAGGTGGGGGCATTCCAGCGCGCGCAGCAAACGGTCTGTCATCTCCGCGGTCTCCATCTTCATGTAGCTATGGACGCTCCCGATGACGAAATCCAACTCGGCCAGCGCGTCGTCTTCGATGTCCATGATGCCCTCTTTCCGGATATCGCACTCCAGGCCGGAAAAAACACGGATGCCAAGGTCGCGCTGGTCGATTGCACGGACCATGCGCGCAAACGCCACCACCCGCTTTTCATCCAGGCCATTCGCCATCGCTAGCGCCTTCGAGTGGTCGGTGATGGCGATGTATTCGTATCCCATCGCCTTGGCTTCCAGCGCCATCTCTTCCAGCGTCGCCCGTCCATCGCTTTCGCGGGTGTGCATATGGATATCGCCGCGAATGTCCGTGATCTCCACCAGCACCGGCAGCCGCCATTCCGCCGCCGCTTCAATCTCGCCCTGGTTCTCGCGCAATTCCGGAGGAATCCAGGCGAGTCCCAATTTCTCGTAAACTTCTTCCTCGGAAGCGCCGGCCACACGCGATTCATCATCCACCCGGAACAGCCCGTATTCGTTCAACGTCAGCCCCAGCTTCAGCGCCCTCTGACGAATCGCAATGTTGTGTTCCTTGCTGCCCGTGAAGTACTGCATCGCCGCGCCATAGCTCTCGACTGGAAGCGCGCGGACATCTACCTGTATACCTTCGAGCCCGAACGTGGCGCTGGCTTTGTTGGCGCCTTTGCCCAATACCTGGTGTACCCGCGGATGAGCAACGAAGCGTTCCAGTGCGTCCGCGGCCGATGGTCCGGTGACGAGCAGATCGAGATCGCCCACAGTCTCCTTGCCCCGGCGCAAGCTGCCCGCCGCCGTCACCTTGTCCACGCCGGGCGTCCGCGCCAGAAATTCCATCAACTCAGCGGCAGTCTGCGTGGCGGCGTTCAATAGAAATCGCCCGGCACTTCGGCGGTATTCTTCAATCGACCGCAGCACCTTCTCTTCCAGCTTCGCGCCCATCCGCGGCAACGTGCGCAACTTGTGTTCCTTGCAAGCGCGCTCCAGATCGTCCACCGTACTGACGCGCAGATGCTCAAACAGGATGGCGATGCTCTTCGGGCCCAGCCCCTGAATCTTCAACAACTCCAGTGCGGTTGGCGGATACTTTTCCAGAAGC